>DFZT01000018.1:6218-12194 GCA_002382755.1 Firmicutes bacterium UBA4049
TTGGTAAATTCAAACCGCGGGGGATTGGCCAAACGGGCATTGCTTAAACCCTGCACAACATCAGCCAGGCACAGTGGCCCATTCGCTTTTACTTTCAAATCGTTGGAATTGAGCTGCCCAAAATAATCATCCGCAACAAGAGCCATGCGCACCCCCAATAAAAACCAGGCGCATTTTTCCTGGTGGTGGTTTAAGGCCTGCTTCATGAAAATTTCCTGGCGCATTTCTCTTTTTAATGGGCGGATGTACGGAGTAACCGGCGAAAATACTATCTCCTGCTCATAATAAGGCTTAATGTCCACAACAGGTGTCCCATCTATGGCATCCAAACCGCTAACAATAAGAAGATTGTCTTCCACTCTTTCCAGGCGAACCAATGTCAAAGCAATAGGATTTGGCCTGCTAAAGGCTCGCAAGGAAAAAACTCCATATTCAGGAAGGTTGGGATTAACCTTCCCTGGAACGGTGCTCAAAAGAGTGCGGATTGCCTTATGAAACCACAATTGAAGCCAGAGATGAGAATTTTCCTCAATACGCAGCAATCCGCGTTTGTATTCCGGATATATTTCGATTACAGCATTTCCTCCTCCTACCGGTACATGGTTCAGTTCCTGCAAGCCGGATCTGACAATTCCAACCGGTTTTACTGTAATCAGGTCGTTTTCATTAAACTCAGCTATTTTCAACGCATCCTTTCTTTCGTTTTAGTTTAATTTGTTATACAGCCGCGAAACCATGACCGCCGCCTGAGCCCGTGTAACAAATGTTTTGGGGGATAAAGTGTCCGCGCTTACCCCGCTTACTATCCCGCTGCTTATAGCCGGGGCTATTTCCTGCCTTGCCCAGGGTGATATATCCCCTTTGTCCGCAAACTTGTCAATTGCCTGCCCGGTACTGGCGCCGGCTTCCTCCGCCGGTGATTTCATTTTTAAAGCACGCGATAGAATCACCGCCATCTGCTCCCGGGTGATGCTGCTGTCCGGAGCGAAAATATTCTCGTTATAACCTTTGATTAATCCCGCATTGACTGCCGCCGCTGCGTAATCATGATACCACGCCCATGCCGGCGCATCTGAAAAGGAAAGAACCGCATCCTTCTTAACTTCAATATTTAAAGCATTGACCAACAATTTTGCAAACTGGGCGCGGGTGATTTCTCCTTCCGGTTTGAATTCCGCGGCGTTTATCCCGCCGATAATTCCTTTTTGAGCCAAATAATTAATATCGTCTTTGGCCCAGTTGCCCCGAATATCGTTAAAGGCGGGCGCTTTGCCGTCAACAGCCTGCCCGTCAGATGATTGAACAGCACAGGACCCGTCGACTATGAATGTAAAGGTAGCAGCCTCACTGTCCCGCTTGCCCCAGCCAACGGTTTTAGCTTTAATAACAGTATCACTCTCTATTATAATAGGCTTGTTTAAAGTCGGAACGTGAAAACTAACATTATAGATTTTACTTTCCAAATCCGGCGCGGCGCCATCGATTGTGTAATAAACTTTTACTTTCGGATCGCTTTCCAGAACAACTTCTGAACCTTTTTTAATTTTACCGCCCGGCGCCGCAATTTCCTGCCGCGTATCAGGATCGATTATTTTTACCGACGGCTGTTCCCACTGGTCCGGAGTATCCGTCGTAACGGTAATAGTTTTTAATCTTTTAACATACTCGCAAAGAATTTGCTCCGTCAGCGCCCGCTGCCCAAAACACAACACCGGCGTATCACGATCGCTCATCTTTGCGTAATCGTCATCATCCTCCACCCGCTGCAAAGCGATTATAGGCTGCGCTTCTTTTTTACCGTCTGTCGACGATTCCAGCAAATTGGGAAAATAATAGCGTGTCTCATTCAACAGTTCATCAGCGGTAAAATCAATCCTGTATCCGTCGCTGCCCCGAAAAGTAATCATTTGGACTCCGGGTTTCATTTCGGCCTTTTCCAGCAGAATCCGCAGCGGTACACCCTGCGCAGCCACAAACAAGTTACCGGGCCAGTCACTGACCACTGAAAATATCTCCCTTTCCTGGCTCATTGCCTCCAGTTCGGCTCGGGTAAAAGAAATTTCCTTTTCCACACCATTACCTTTAATGGTAAGAATTTCACCTGCCTCAGCCTGGCTGCCAGAATTATCCACCGAAGCTACTGAGAATTTATATCTCTTCATTTCCGGCTGGTCTACACTGCCGGCGATAATAGTATATTTGCCTTCAGTTACCGCGGGATCCAGCGTGAAACAGGATGTAAAAACGCCATTTTCTACTTTCGGCCGGTCGTTAAACACCTGCTTGCCCTGTTCATCCTGGACAGTTATGGAAACCTCGGTCAAATTTTGCGCCGTTCCCTTTATTTCAACTTTGTCGCCCTGTTTATACACATGATGGGAACTGTGAGAAGCAAGATTTATTTTGACTTTCCCATCATCCGCGTAGCCGGCGCCGGATATCAAAAACGACATGATCAGAATTGTAAAAACACATGTTATATACTTTATAATCCAAAACTGTTTCATAATGCTCCTTTTTAAAAATTATTTATTATTAACCTGCCGGTTTAGCCGCAAAACCATAACCGCTGCCTGAGCCCGCGTAACAAAAGCTTTTGGAGCAAAAGTGTCCGCGCTTACCCCGCTCACTATCCCGCCGCTTATAGCCGCGGCTATTCCCTCCCTTGCCCAGGGTGATATATCTTCTTTATCCGCAAACTTGTCAATTGCCTGCCAGGTACTGGCGCCGGCTTCCATCGCCGGCGATTTCATTTTTAAAGCGCGCGACAGGATTACCGCCATTTGTTCTCTGGTGATGTTGTTATCGGGAGCAAAAATACTGTCGCTATAACCGGTGATTAATCCTGCGCTGACTGCCGCCGCTGCACAATCGTGATACCACGCGCCGGCCGGCACATCTGAAAAGGAAAGAACCGCATCCTTCTTAACTTCAATATTTAAAGCTCCGATCAGTAATTTTGCAAATTGGGCGCGTGTTATTTTTACTTCAGGTTTGAATTCCGTAGCGGTCATCCCGCCGATAATACCCTTATCTACTAATGAATAAATGTCGTCTTTGGCCCAATGACCTTCCAGGTCAGCAAAAATACTTATATGAATTGTATTCCCTGTTGCAGGAGCCTTCTCCGTCACACCGGAATTTTCCGGCTTGTTTGTATTTTCCGCATTGCCTGCAGTGTTTTCATTAACCTCGCCCGGTTGTGTTGGAACCCCTGTATTGTATTGATAGGTTACCACCTCGCTGTCCAGCTTGCCCATGCCTATCGTTTTGGTTTTAATAGTCATACTTTTATTAATTGGTACAGGCTTGTTCAATTGCGGCTGAAAGTGGGGATAGCTGATATTAAATATGTTTGAGCCATAAGTGGGATCGCTCCCGTCCAGTGTATAATACACAATGGCGTGATAGGGAGTTCCGTCCCCGTGCTGCAGGGTTACTTCCGTGCCCGAGGCAACCGTGCCGGGCGCAGGATTGGCGGAAGGCGTCTTCCAATGCGCCAGGGGTTCTGTCAGCACTTCAATTGTCCCCCCCTCGCAAAGCCCTCCGAGCATCTGATTCTTGCAGCAGGTCGGCTCGTTCAGCGCCCTCTGGCCATAAATCAGTTTTCCATTGGATTCGTTCAGGGCAAGCATCGTTTCCACCTGCGATTTCCCTCTTTCACTGCGGGTGGGCGGCCATTTCCCCAGATTATCCTCATCTTCACCATCAGGAAAATAGTACCGCTTTTCATCCAGCAACTGTTCCCTGGTAAACTCGCTATACACATCCGCGGATAATTTGCACCTGATCATAGTGGCGTTGTCCTTCAACCCCGCCGCGTCTAAAAGTGTCTTCAGCGTCGGCCCTTTCATACCTTTAAAAATCTGTAAAGAAGGCCAGTGGTTGTACCCGGAATAGGTATAGGTTTTTTGCGGCAGCGCCCGCAATTCGGCCAGAGTGAATTGCACCGTTTTTTCAACCCCGTCGCCGGTGACTGTCAGCGCCACCGGTTCAGCAGCGCCTGCCCACTGCGGCGCAGCCATATTCAGCAGCCCGCAAATCATACTTAACCCAATTACAGCCGCCAACAGCTTTTTAAGCTTAAAACCCCTGATTTTCATCATCGCCATACTCCTCGCATAAATATTTTTTAACTCTGCGGGCATATCAGCGTGAACACCCAATGGGCTCCATCCTAACTGTTTTCAAGCCCGCAGATAAACATAATAAAATTGGTTCTTCCTGAACGCTGCTCTTTTACTGGGCTATGGCGACACTGATATAAGTCAGGAACCGCTTCAGGATCGCCGCGCTTTGAGCCCGGTCAAGAACAGTTTGCGGGGCAAATTCCCGTCCCGCCGTTCCCATAATAATCCCGGCCTTAACTGCTATTGCCGCTTCTTTAATTGCCCAGGATGAAATCATTTGCCGATCCCGGAACTTGGCCAACTGCCGTTCTTGTTCACCGTCGGATAAGTTTTCTTCTTTCCCGGCAATGCGCGCCGCACGGATAATCATAACCGCCATTTCCTCACGGTTTATGTTATGTTCAGGTTTAAACAGACGCCCGTCATTACCGGCAATGATACCCTGCGCCGCCGCAGCGGCTGCGCTGCCCGCATACCAGTCCGAAGCGTCAACGTCATCGAACTGCCCCTCTTCTAAAACTTTTTCCTGCAAACCGAGGGCTCTTACCAGCAGTGCGGCAAATTCGGCCCGGGTAACTTCACCGCCCGGTTCATAGCAATTACCGCTTCTCCCTTTAACCAGCCCTCTGCGCGCCAGCGCTTCTATATCATCACGGGCCCAGCAGTTTTCGATATCAGTAAAAACAGGACCGCTTCCGGATACCTGTTCTTTATTCCGGATTGATTCACCAGCCGGCATTTCCGGCAGGCCTTCGGTTGCCGGTTGATTAGCCACCGTAAATGTAAAAGCGGCCGTTTCACTGTCCAGCTTGCCCGGCCAGACAGCTTTTGCTTTAACAGTAGCATTAGCCTTGATTAAAATTTGTTCGTGTTGCCCTGCCAGCGGTCCGCAACCGTGGGCATTATAAATCTTGCTGTCAAGATCCGGCTCGCTGCCGTCGGTTGTATAATAAATCTTTGTTTTCGGGTCGCCTTCCAGGGTGATTTCTGAGCCGCACTTTACTATGCCTCCCGTGGCGGCAGCTTTTTGCCCGGTTTCAGGATTAATGATTTTTGCCTCCGGCCCGGCCCACTGTCCCGGCGAATCCGTTGTTACGGTAATGGTCTGCAGGATCCTGACAAAACTCAAAAGTGTCTGCTCGGTTTGAGCCCGCTGGCCTATACATAATACCGGCGTATCCTGCTCATTCATCATGCTGAAATCAGCTGATCTCTCCACCCGTTTCAGGGCAATCACCGGCTCTGCCTCCGTTTTCGCGGGGAATAGATAACGCTTTGTCTGCAGCAATTCATTCACAGTGAATTCAGCCCTGTAGCCGTCAGTACCCGTAAATGAAATCATCCTGGCTTCGGGCTTCATTCCGGCTCTCTCCAGCAAGCTCCGCAGCGAAACACCTTCCACAGCTAAGAATAAATCATAGGGAAAGTCGTTTGTCGCTGAAAACACCGTTCTTTCCTGATCCATCGCTTCCAGTTCGGCCCGGTTAAAGACAATTTCCTGCCGCACACCGTCTCCTGTGATACATAGAAGGCCGATCTTCTGCGTCACACGCGCGTCCGAATAGCCTCCGGCGCTGACTGAAACGGCGTATTCCCCGGATGTCTTGAAGACAGTTTTATCAATGGTTATTTTGCCGGCGTCTATTGCATATTTCCCGGCGTCCAACGCCACACCGTCAACGCTTACCCCGCTTATTGACCCCCTCCAGGCTGCATCGTCAGCGAAGGTCAGTTCCGCCGGCTTCCTAACCACATTCTGCGACGTATCCGCCGTCAGGACGGGGGCCTTCAGTAGCCCGCCCGCAGACAATGCCGGACTGCCGGCATCCTGCGCCGCATTGACAGG
>DFZT01000039.1:0-1068 GCA_002382755.1 Firmicutes bacterium UBA4049
AACTTTTTTGAACCAGGTGCTTAGTTGTATAAAGCAAGCGTGATAGGCGCCACCGGATATACGGGCGCCGAACTGGTGAGGCTTTTAAGCTGCCACCCGGAAGTGGAGCTGGCCGGTATAACCACGCAGAGTTATGCCGGAAAGCCTTTCTGGGAAGTATACCCACACCTGTACAGGTACGTAGAAATGAAATGCGAAGAGCAGGACATCCCGGGAATAGTGAGCCGCAGCGATGTCGTCTTCTCCGCCCTGCCGCACGGGCATTCCATGGAAGTGGCGATAGAGGCGGACCGTCAGAATAAATTCTTTATCGACCTGGGCGCAGATTTTCGCTTCCATGATTTTGCGGTTTACGAGTCCTGGTACGGAATCACCCACACTGCCAGGGAATTGAACGAAAAAGCTGTTTACGGGCTGCCGGAAATTCACCGCCGAGAAATAGCGCAGGCAAGTCTGATTGCAAATCCGGGCTGTTACCCGACCAGCATAATTCTGGGTCTGGCGCCCTTATTGAAAAAAGGTTTAATTGACCCGAACAGCATCATAAGCGACTCGAAATCAGGCGTGTCAGGGGCGGGCAGGGCCCTTTCCCTGAACGTACACTACTGCGAGGCAAACGAAAGCATCAAAGCATACGGTGTAACCACGCACCGGCACACGCCGGAGATCGAACAGGAACTCGGCCTGCTGGCCGGCGGGGAAGTGGCGGTTTCTTTTACGCCACACCTGACCCCGATGATCCGCGGGATCTTAAGCACAATCTACGCCGTGCGCAGCCGCCCCTTCCAGATAAAAGAAGCGCTGTCCTTGTACGAGGAATTCTATGGCGGCGAACCCTTTGTCAGCATGCTTCCGGAAGGCATGCTGCCCGCCACAAAGACAGTTTCCGGCTCAAACCGCTGCGTTATTGGAATTGTAACAGACGACCGCACAAACCGGGTAATAATTATTTCGGCAATCGACAACCTGATCAAGGGAGCTTCCGGGCAGGCAGTGCAAAATATGAATATCCTGCTCGGTTTGCCTGAAGACACCGGACTGGCCGGGCCGGGCGTCTACCCTTAAAAA
>DFZT01000039.1:1086-7867 GCA_002382755.1 Firmicutes bacterium UBA4049
GAGAAAAAAGATATTGCTTTAATTTTTTCGGAAGTTGAGGCCCGCGCTGCCGGCATGTTCACCACCAACAAGGTTAAAGCCGCCCCCGTTTTGCTGAACATGGAACGGGTTAACCGGGGATCGGCCAGGGCAATTGTGGCCAACAGCGGCAACGCCAACGCCTGCAACGGGGAACAGGGAATGCATGATGCCAGAGCGATGGGGGAAGAAGTTGCCCGGTTATTGAACATTCCCGGAGAAAGCGTACTGATCGCCTCAACGGGTGTAATCGGCCAGCCCATGCCGATGGAGCGCGTCCTGCCCGGAATAGCCGAAGCCGTGTCCGCTTTAAGCAAAGACGGCGGCGGCCCGGCTGCCGAAGCAATTATGACCACGGATACCGAGCCCAAAGAAGCGGCGGCGAGCTTTTCAATAAACGGCGAAAAGGTTGCCATCGGGGGAATAGCCAAGGGTTCGGGAATGATTCACCCCAACATGGCCACCATGCTCTGTTTTATAACCACAGACGCCGCAGTCGAGCGGGATTGCCTGAAAAAAGCCCTTCAATACGCTGTCGACCGCTCATTTAACATGATTACGGTCGACGGAGACACAAGCACAAACGACATGGTCTTAGTCCTGGCCAACGCGCAGGCGGGTAATGAGGAAATTACCGTTCAAAGCAAGGACTACTTCATTTTCCGCGATCATTTAACCAGAATCTGCGCCCATCTGGCCCGGGCAATGGCCAAAGACGGCGAGGGCGCCACTAAGATGATTGAAGCGCAGGTCATCAACGCCGCAACGGAAACTGACGCACGCCTGGCAGCCAGGGCTGTGGCAGGCTCAAACCTCGTCAAAGCGGCCATTTTCGGCGAGGACGCCAACTGGGGCCGTATCTTATGCGCCGCCGGTTATTCGGGAGCTGAATTTGATCCGGAACTAGTGAATATTTATTTAAACAATGTGAAGGTTGCCGAAAACGGGCGCCCCTGCGCAGGTTTCGAAGAAGAAGCCGCCCGTGCGCTGTCTGAAAACAAAATACATATTCTGATTGATTTTAAATCCGGTAAATTTGAAGCTACGGCATGGGGCTGTGATCTTACCTACGATTACATCAGGATCAACGCCCATTACCGGACCTGATTTTTTATTCCAGGGAGGCTTGAAAAGGTTGTCCAGGATTACTCCGGGGGAGAAAGCCGCTATTTTAGTGGAAGCTTTGCCCTACATTAAAAAATTTTACGGCAAAACAGTAGTAATTAAATACGGCGGTCACGCCATGACCGAAAACGAGCTGAAAAAAGCCGCGCTCACCGACGTGGTGCTGATGAAGTACGTGGGCATCAACCCGGTAATTGTCCATGGCGGCGGGCCGGAAATAAGCAACATGCTCAAACGGCTGGACATCAAATCCACTTTCTTAAACGGCCTGAGGATCACAGATGACGAGACCATGGAAGTTGTTGAGATGACTCTTGCCGGAAAGATCAACAAGGAAGTAGTTTCGCTGATCAACAGCTTCGGCGGAAAAGCCGTCGGCCTGTCCGGCAAGGACGCGGACCTGTTCCAGGCCAGGCGTAAAACCGGACAGGTGAAAAAACCGGACGGCAGCACGGCTATCGTCGATATCGGCCTGGTCGGGGAGATAACCACGGTCAACCCCAGGATTATCAACACATTAATCAGTGAAAGCTATATCCCGGTAGTTGCCCCGGTAGCAGTCGGGCCGGACGGGGAAAGCTACAATCTCAACGCCGACCATGCCGCCGGTGAACTGGCCGTAGCCTTAAAAGCAGAAAAGCTGGTCATTTTAACCGATGTAGAAGGCATCTTAAGAGATATCAACGACAAGGACTCTCTTATCTCAGTAATTGAAACCGGCGCCATACCGGGGCTTATTGAAGAGGGCATAATCGACAAAGGCATGATCCCGAAGGTGGAATGCTGCATCAGCGCCATCAAGGGGGGAGTAGAAACAACCCATATCCTCGACGGGCGGGTGGCTCACTCAATCCTCCTGGAAGTATTTACAGACAGGGGAATTGGAACTATGGTTGTACAATAAAGGCGAGGAGTGTTATTTTTGACTCACGAACAGATTATCGAACTCAGCGATAAATATATCATGAAAACATACGGCCGTCTGCCCCTGACCCCCGTGAAAGGGGCGGGAGCGCGCATCTGGGATGCCCGGGGCAAAGAATATCTTGATTTTCTGGCCGGCCTGGCCGTCTGCTCCCTGGGCCACTGCCACCCGGCGGTAGTCAGTGCAATCGCCGAACAGGCCTCGAAACTGATGCACGTTTCCAACCTGTATTATATCGAACAGCAGGCCGAGCTGGCCGCTCTGCTGGCGGAGAACTCCTTCGGAGACCGGGTCTTTTTCTGCAACAGCGGGGCCGAGGCCAACGAGGGGGCGATCAAACTCGCCCGCAAATATGCCAGAGTTAACGGGAGTCCGGAAAAATACGGGATTATTACCGCTCTCAAATCTTTTCACGGGCGTACCCTGGCCGCCCTAGCAGCTACGGGCCAGGCCAAATACCAGAAAGATTTCGAGCCATTGCCGGACGGTTTTAAATATGTCCCTTTTAATAACCTTGCCGCTCTTGAAAGCGCCGTTGACAAGAATACCTGCGCAGTCCTGCTCGAGCCCATCCAAGGCGAGGGCGGAATTTATGAGGCGGAACAGGAATACTTGAAGGGCGCAAGAGAACTCTGCAACAAGCACGGTCTCCTGCTTATTTTGGACGAAGTGCAGTGCGGGCTCGGGCGTACCGGCGCTTTTTTTACCTATCAGCATTACGGAATTGAACCCGATGTGTGCACTCTGGCCAAATCCTTGGGCNNGCTGCCCTGGCAGCCATGCAATTCGTGCTGGAAAATAATCTTTCGGAGAACGCCGCTCGTATAGGGAGTTACTTTAAAGCCCGGCTGAAGGCTCTTTCAGGCCAGTTTCCCTTCATTGCCGAAGTGCGCGGCCGCGGCCTGATGCTGGGAGCGGATCTGACTCCTGATTCCGCAGACGGCCCGGAAGTTGTTGCCCAATGCCAGGAAAACGGACTTTTGATTAACTGCATTGACGGTCACATACTGCGCTTCCTGCCCCCGCTTATAATCAGCGAATCGGACGTTGACGAGGCGGTCGGCATACTGGCCGGCGTGCTAGAAAAACTTGCTCGATAAGAGGCGATTATTAAGCACGAAGGCAGTTGACCCCCCTAATGCAAGTTTATTTTTAGGACAGAAACGGGTTCTTTAAGGACATCTCATCTTCATCAACATTCATTGGAGGACGAATACTAATGACCACTTTTAAAATTCAGGGCCGCGACCTGCTCAGCCTGCACAATTTTGCGCCCGATGAAATAGATACAATCCTGCAGTTTGCCGGTGATTTAAAGTACCGCCAAAAACGGGGGGAGCCGCACAGTTACCTTCATGGCAAAACACTCGGCATGATCTTTCAAAAACCTTCTACCCGGACCCGGGTTTCTTTTGAGGTGGCCATGTACCAGCTCGGGGGCTACGCCCTGCACCTGAACCCGGCCGACCTCCAACTGGGAAGAGGTGAAACGATTGCCGACACAGCCAGGGTGCTTTCCCGCTACCTGGACGGAATTATGATCCGGACCTTTGCCCAGGAAGACGTGGAAGAATTTGCCCGGCATGCGGATATACCCGTGATTAACGGGCTTACGGATCTGCTCCATCCCTGCCAGATCCTTGCCGACCTGCTGACCATACAAGAAAAAAAAGGGTTCCTGGAAGGTTTGAAGCTTGCTTATGTCGGGGACGGCAATAACATCTGCCACAGCCTGCTTTTCGGCTGCGCCAAAACAGGAGTCAATATAAGCGTCGCCTCACCCGAAAACTACCGGCCCAAACCGGAAATTGTAGAACTGGCCAGGCAGGACGCACAAAATAAAAACAGCAGGATCGATATTTTCACAGACCCCGCGGAAGCTGTAAAAGAAGCAGATGTGGTTGTGACGGACGTTTGGGCAAGTATGGGCCAGGAATCCGTGGCCGCCCAAAAAGCTGCGGTATTTGCCGGTTATCAGGTTAATCACGCCCTGGTAAAAGATGCGAAAGAAGATTTTATCTTCCTGCACTGTCTGCCTGCTCACCGGGGGGAGGAAGTTGCGGCGGATATAATTGACGGGCCGCACTCCGTGGTCTGGGACGAGGCGGAAAACCGCCTTCATACCCAAAAAGCCGTTCTGGCGATGCTCTTATAATTATTTGGCTTTAACTGTTTGAATGCTCCTTACGCTCTTTTCAAATTTAGGCCTGGGCAGCATAATGACGCGGCCGCATTTCAGGCACCTTAAGCGAAAATCGATACCCGTGCGCATTATTTCCCACAGATCGCCGCCGCAGGGATGGACTTTTCTCATCCTGACCACGTCGCCTACATTATATTTAACAAGCACAGGCATCTCCCCATCGCTTAAAATCCTATGCCTTGAAGAAAGCTTTGTAACCCTTGTAGGTCATGTAAATGTCCCCTTTGTGGGCTACTTCGAACGGCGAATGCATGCCCAGCAGCGGCACGCCGCAGTCAAGCACATCCATACCATACTGCGCCAGCAGGTAGGCGATCGTCCCCCCGCCGCCCTGATCTACTTTTCCCAACTCTCCGGTTTGCCAGACAACGCCTTCTTTATTAAATAGCTGTCTTACAAAAGAAACGAACTCAGCGTTTGCGTCACTGGAACTCCGCTTTCCGCCGCCGCCGCCATATTTATGAAAAGCAGTCCCGTGACCCAGCAGCATCTCGTTATGTTTATCCATCACTTCAGGATAACTGGGATTTGTGCCCGCGGTTACGTCGGCAGACAGGGCCCTGGAATTGGCCAGGATGCGTCGCACGGTCAGCTCGCTGTACTGGGGAAGCGAACAACCGGCCAATTCAGCAATGAAATTGGCTAAAAAGACGGATTGCATTCCGGTATTGCCCACGCTGCCGATCTCTTCCTTGTCCGCAAAGAGGGCAACAGCTGTGCGGCCTACGGAATCCAACTCCAGAATCGCCTGCAGGCTTGTAAAAGCGCAGACCCGGTCGTCCTGGCCGTAGCCTCCGATCATACTGCGGTCAAAGCCGACGTCCCTTGCCGGAAAGGCGGGCGCCGCTTCAAGTTCCGCGCTGATAAAATCCTCTTCGATCAATCCGTATCTCGCATTCAGCTGATCCAGCACGGCCTGCTTCAGCCTTTCCTTTGCATCACGGTTTTCCACCGGGATGCCTCCGACAAGCACGTTCAAAGCCTCTCCGCTTACCGCGTCGCTCATTTTCTTTTCCATCTGATCCTTGGCCAGGTGAGGCAGCAGGTCGGCGATGGTGAATACCGGATCGCGATCATTACTTCCGATAGCTATCCGGACGGCCTTTCCTTCTTTCGTGAAGACAACTCCGTGCAGTGACAGAGGAATACTCACCCACTGATATTTCTTAATTCCCCCGTAGTAATGCGTCTTAAACAGGGCAAGGCCGGCTTCCTGGTAGAGGGGGCGGGGTTTGAGGTCCAGCCGGGGGGCGTCAATATGTGAACCAATAACATTCAGCCCTTTTTCCAGCGGCTCGCTGCCGATAACCGCCATCGCCATAACTTTGCCATGCCGTGCTGAATACACCCGGCTTCCGGGAACAAGGCGGATCTGTTCGGTCAAGGAAGTAAAACCGCCTATCTCCGCACCGGCTATTATTGCATCCACCGCATCGCGCTCTGTTTTGGCCTCATCTAAAAAATCCCGGTATTTTTCACAGAATTTCATAACATCCTGACGGCCGGTCTCGTTCAGGCAATCCCAGACGTGCTTGCTCTCGTATGATTCTCCCGTGCTCTTTCCCTTATCATCCATGTAAGTACTCCACCCTTTCATTAAGTTAAATAGTTTTTTTAGAAGGCATTATATTATCTGGTATTAAGTCGATGAACTTTCCCTCAAACGGGGTTAAAAATTTCTGGCATTTAGGAATTATGATTGAACCCTGAATAGAACGGGTATACCAGTTATCCGGCTGACCCCCGTTTAAGATGGATACCGGTATCTGCAGGGGCAGCAGCAAAGCGACAATAATCAGTACAATCACCAGCCCGTTTACAAGACCCAGCGCCAGCCCACCCAAACGGTCGACAGGTCCCAAAAAGGCTATCCTGGCAACCCGGGACAATAGGGACCCTACAAAATAAGTCAGCCGGCAAACGACCAGAAAGATTAAGAGAAAAGCGATTATTTCCAACAAACGCGAGGAAAGGATATTTTGGATTTGTTCCCCGCCCGTAAAGGAGAGCCCTCTCGAAGACCACCAGGACATTGAATCATTCCACAAAGCCGAAGGAAAAGAGAAGTATTTGCTTAACTTCTCCGCAAGATGCCATTTGCTGCCGGCAAAATCAGCCAGTTGGCTGTCATACTTCAGAGCAAACAGGATTCCTAAAAAGATCCCCGCCAATCTGGCTATTCCCTTAAGCAAACCTGCTGTCAGACCCCGCCAGGCAAACCATCCGATGATCACAAGTATAGCTACGTCAACCCAGTTCATTTCCCGATTACATCCTTATCCAAACTTTAAAACGCTTAAAATGGAAAAGCAATGCGTCGCCTTGCTGAAGACTTATGCTATTGACAGCCTACAGAAAACATTTTACCATGAAAGTAACTTTTTTCATAAAAGATATGGCTTAAAAAAGGTAACTATTCAGGCTGTAGGCTGTAGGCTGTAGGAGGAAATTATGCGTGACCATACGAAGCTCAGAGCGTTTGAACTGGCCGACGAAGTGGCGGTTTTGAT
>DFZT01000055.1 GCA_002382755.1 Firmicutes bacterium UBA4049
TCAAACGCTCTGAGCTTCGTATGGTCACGCATAATTTCCTCCTACAGCCTACAGCCTACAGCCTACAGCCTCAATAGTTACAAATATCAACAATAATGATATACTATAAAAGCAAGGTTTACAGTTACAAGGTTTACAGTTAAAGGAAAGATCATTTTGCTGCTTTATATCTTGATAGCCCTTTTGGCGGATCAGCTGGCCAAGAATATTATTCAGAAAGTAATGTCGGTAGGGCAGTCGGTCCCGGTTTTTCCGTTTTTTTACCTTACTTACATACGCAACCCTGGCGCCGCTTTTGGACTCTTTGCATACCGGACCAATATTCTGATCACAATTACCATTCTGGTGATTGTTATTATGACGGCCATACTGCTTACACGGCCTGTTGCCGAAAAAAATAGACTGATCAAAATAGGCGTGGGGCTGATTATCGGCGGCGCCTTGAGCAACCTGATTGACCGCCTGCAATTTGGGCTGGTTATAGATTATCTTGACTTTCGTATTTGGCCGGTTTTTAATCTTGCCGATACGGCAATTTTTATTGGCGCCTGTCTTTTGTTCAAGGAGATTTGGTATGGAGAGTCATTACAAGACAGATGAGTTTAATGCGGGACAACGGCTTGATCTTTACCTCGTTAATCAGAATCCTGCCTTAAGCCGTTCCCATGTCCAAAATTTAATAGCCAGCGGGGATGTGCGCTTGAACGGTAAATCCGCAAAACCGGGAAGCAGGCTAAAAGCTGGTGACGAAATTGTCTTTCATGAAAACCGGCCGGTAGATCCCCTTCCTAAACCAGAGTCCATTACCCTGGATGTTTATTATGAAGACAGCGATCTAGCGGTCATTAACAAACCCAGGGGAATGGTCGTCCACCCGGCGGCGGGAAATTATTCCGGAACACTGGTAAATGCCCTTTTATTCCACTGCCATGATCTCTCCGGTATTAACGGGGTGCTTCGCCCGGGTATTATCCACAGGCTGGATAAAGACACTTCCGGTTTGCTTTTAGTGGCCAAGAATGACGCTTCGCACCTTAATCTAAGCAGGCAGCTTCAGGATCGCACGATTGTAAGGCGCTATCTGGCTCTGGTACATGGTGTGGTGAAGGAAAACCAGGGGGTTATAGAAGCGCCTGTAGGAAGACATCCAAAAGACCGTCAGCGCATGGCTGTCATAAAAACAGGCGGGCGTCCGGCAATCACACACTATGATGTTGTCAGGCGCCTCGAGAAGGCAACTTTGCTGAGGGTCAGGCTCGAAACGGGCAGAACCCACCAGATCCGTGTGCATATGACCTATCTGGGTTACCCGCTGGTAGGGGATACAAAATATGCCCCGTCAAGAAATCATTTTGGCCTTGAAGGACAGTTTCTTCATGCCCAGGTATTAGGTTTTCAGCATCCATCTTCCAAGGAATATCTGGAATTCTCGTCCCCGCTGCCTGAAAAACTGGCTGCTTTTCTGGAACAGTTCTAAACTTCAGGTTCTAAACAACAAGGTCATATTTTCCGTATAACCCCTGTATATTGATAGGGGTGTCTTTTTATGAGAAGGTATGATCTGAAGCTCAAAAAGAAAATTGTTCCATTGCTGATCATTTCGCTTGCCGCGGCGCTGCTGCTTTATATTCTTTTTGCCTTTTTTGCGGGTCCTAAGATAACCGCAAACAAGCTGTTGTCTGAGGCAATTCAAAAGACTGTCTCCAGTAAAACTTTTCATTACCGTATGGAAATAAAAACAAGCAGGCAGAGTTTTTTAAGCGTTATCGAAGGAGAAAGGATATCTCCTGACCGGATCCACATTAAAGGCAATATGTTTAACACGCCGGTAGAATTTGTCCAGATAGGCTCACAATCATATATGAAAGATATCTGGACAGATAAATGGATAGCTTTAAAAAGCAACAGCCTGGGGCAAACAAGTACATTTATTGAAGAACTGGGTCCGGTGAATTTTTTAAGTTATGGAAATTTACGAGATGTCCATTACGCCGGGACGGAAAAAATAAACGGTAAAAAGATGTCTGTGATAGAATTCAACCCGCAGTTGGTGGGTTCTTTTTCAGGTCAAAAGTATCAGGGATATCACTGCAAAGTATGGGTAGATCGCAAAGATCGGCTTATAAATCAGGTTGTATTGAACGCTGCTTTAAAAAACAGTGATTTGCCCGCGGTTACTTTAAATTTCTGGGGTTTCGGGCAGTCATTGACTATTAACCCTCCAAGTGCGGATAATTTGCTTAACCCTTCATAATCCTGTCAGCAGGGCAACGGGAAGAATTTTCAGGGTACTGGCTAAAGAAAGCTGTTCTTGACCAGACTGATCCTGTTTGGCAGCTTCAAGTTTTTCGCCTGTAAGGACATTTTCCCAGAAATGAGGAGCCTGGGCCGGTAATATAAGAGCGCTGGCGCCCCATACCGCTTTGCCTGTCGGAGGCTCGACCCGGATCAGTTCTTCATCCCCGTTGCGATCTCTGGACTGTACAGTTCCGGTTTCTGTTAAACGTACAGGCAGCCGCACAACAGCGCTGATTACCCACCTGCCGCTCATTTGACGGGCAAATGAACAAACATGTTTTAACCCTTTCCCTGTGCATTCAAGAGGCAAATAATCTCCTCTTTCAAAGAGGTCTGTGTGTGTTTTACGGAAGTTCAAGGCTTTATATGTAAGGAAAAGTTTTATCCAGCCGTCCTCCCAGTTTTCGAAAAGAATTTTAACCAGGCCTTCCAGGTTTCCTGCTTCTTTAGCGATTATCGCTTCAATTATCTTTATTCTTTCGGAATAGTCAACAGGCCGGCGGTTATCGGGATCTACCAGGCTGAAATCCCAGAGTTCGGTTCCCTGGTAGAAATCGGGTATTCCAGGGGAGGTGATTTTGAGCAATACCTGGGCCAGTGAGTTAACAGCTCCAAAGTAGGCAATGATTTTCTGAAATTTGATAAGATCATTCAGGAAAATGTTGCTTTCCGAGGGCTCCAGGATTGACTCGACAAAATGGCCAAGCGCGTCCTCGTATTCTTTATCAGGCTGAAGCCAACTTGTGTGAAGTTTGGCTTCACGGGCTGCTTTTGCCAAATAGGCGGTTAAACGTTCCCGGAAAGCCGGAATTTCATCTTTATTCAAAGGCCATGTTCCAACCAGTGTCTGGTAAATTAAAGACTCCATATTTCCGTCGGGCGCCGCTTGATTATTTACAATCTTTTTTGCAGCAAGGTTAAAATGCCGCCATTTTGCCAACTGCCCTGACCATAATTCGGGAATTTCAGTCAGGACATTTATTCTGGCGCGGACATCCTCGCTGCGTTTGGTGTCGTGTGTGGAGGTTGCGTTCATTGTGCGGGGAGTGAGCTGCAGCCTGGTCTTATTGCGCCGGTGAAATTCGTCCACAGATATTCCCGCCGTTCCGGGATTGCTGCCTACTTCGTTAAAGGAGATCAGCCTGTTGAATACATATAGCGCAGTATCTTCACAGCCTTTGGCCATGACAGGCCCCGTAAGCTGCTGCCAACGCATTACAAAGTCAAGCCAGGCTTTAGCCCGGCCAATGGCCTGCCTGTTTCTAAAATCAAGCAGCAGTACGCTTTGCAAGAAATCAAAACCCGGTCCGGCTTCAGGACGCCGCCGCCTGGCAGCAGATAGAGCTTCAAGGATATAGAAACGGTCGGTTCCTTCAATCTTGAAATGCCTGATATAGGTCCTGTAAACTCTTAAACAGGCGGTTGTTTCGATAAGTGCCTGGTTTAATTCTTCCTGCTTGATATCGTGTCCGTAGCGATCTTCGCCGGCAAGGTGAACAAGCTGCCGTATAAGATTGTCCATTTCACCCGCGAACATTTCTTTAATCACAAAACGCTTTCGCGAACGGAGCAGGCTGGTAAAATCAGACCTGTATCCGCTTAACCTGGCGTAGATTTCTTTCAGGACAGCAATTCCCTCGCTGTCCGCGAAAAGTTCGTTTAAGTTATTAAGAAAGTCATAGCCTGTTGTGCCGAAAACAGGCCAGTCAACAGGCAGTTTTTCGCCGTCAGTTAAAATTTTTTCGACTACTACAAAAAAACCGGATTTTTTTTTGCTGATTGCTTTTTGAAGCCTGGTCAGGTAAGCCTGTGGATCCCAGAGACCGTCAATATGATCTATCCTTAGGCCGGTTACTTTACCCAGGCTGATTAGTTCCAGGATAAAGCGATGCGTATAATCAAAAACAGATTTTTTTTCCATGTGCAGGCAGACCAGTTCGCTGACGTCAAAAAATCTCCGGTAATTGATTTTTTCCCCGGCGATAAGCCAGCAAGCAAGACGGTAGAACTGTCTGGACAGGATTTGTTCCAGTTCATTGAAACTGTCCGGTTTACCTTTTTTACCGTTAATCATGGTCAGTTGGCGATTAATAATAGATCTCAGCCGGCTATTCTTTTGATAATTGCGCCAAAGGACGTGGATTACATTGTTGATGTTAGATTTGCAACTGCTTTGTTCAAGTCTTTCGAGCAGGTTTTTAAATTCGGTTATTACCGGATTGTTGCCGTGATCCAGATCTTTTTTTTCAAGTTCTTTAACCCATTTTGCGATAAGCCATTTGTAAGAATCCAGGTTAACCGGGAACTTAATACCGTTATAATTTACCTGCAGACCTTTATCTCCAATTGATAATTGGATCTTCCGGTTTTCCAAAGCGGCGCCAAAAGGTTCACCCAGGACAGGGACGAGAACCCTGCCGTTCAAGCCTGTTTTTCCGGACCGCCAGTCTATGTCAAAAAAAGAAGCGAACGGTGAACCGGGACCGTTTTGCAGCACATCATACCAGGATGCATTTTCAATGCTTGCTGCCATGTGATTGGGCACAATGTCAAGTATAAGTCCCATCCCGTTCTCACTTAAGGCATCCGTCAGGGAGAAGAATTCTTCAGCATTGCCCAGCTCAGGATTCAGTATTCCAGGATCTGTTACATCATAGCCGTGCAGGCTTCCCGGACGCGCTTTTAAAACAGGGGATGCATAAAGATCAGTGATTCCCAGAGTATGCAGGTAGGGGATCAAAGCCTTCGCTTCTTTAAAGCCGAATCCGTTATTGAACTGAAGCCTGTAGGTTGAGGAAGGGATACGGGGCTGGTTCATTATTTGTCCCTTCTTACCTTAAGCTTGTCGCCAAGGGCTTCAAAATGTGTAACCCAGGTTCGAAGGTTTTCGTCTCCCCGGATTTCCCTGGCATGTAATTCCGGATAGTTTCTCTGCAGCATTTCATAATAGATATTTTGTATTTTCCAGAGATCAACATTAAAAGGAAGGGTCATGATTAGACCGACAAATGAATCCAAACGTTTAATCAAAGAGATATCCTCAGGATTTTTATATAACCTTTCGCCAATCCTCTCCAACGTTTTTTTAATGATATATCCCAGACTGTCTCCATCCAAAGGAACTTTGAATATCTTGGCTTCATTTAGAATTGCGTTTATTCGCGCCGGGTCCGGTTCGTCTTCCGCAAGAGCATACCTTAAACTGGTGTTTAAAACAAATTCTGTGGCCGTATACAAGGCTTTGGGCTGAGGTATATTCAAGTCTTTTAAAAACAGCATCAAGGGAGCGTGCCGTTCATAGATATGCCTGTAATCGGAAGCGATTTCAGCGAGCGTTGTGTTCAGTACCTGATCCAGGACCTTTCTTTGTTTGTCACGGAAAAGCTGCTTGAGGGAGTATGTTGTTCCTTCAAAGTACTGGTTTAAAAGCCTGATAACTTCAATCGAATCTACACGGTCGAATGCTCCGGTTACTTCCCGGATTATTTCCTGGTAAGTTTCTTCGCTGGCTGCCGCGCGGACCCCCGTGTTTACATTTTGATTGCCGAAGTCGACAGCTCCATAGTTAAGAAGCACAGACTCCCTTGTTATTTCCGAGGTTACCCTGATACGCCCGATGATCAGCCTCGACGATCCTGCCAGACGGCACCGGTTGTCTTCCCGCAAAACTTCGTAACAATATATCCGTGAGTGTTCATCGTAAGTTTCAAATAATGAGCAGATTGCATAATGAGCTCCTACTTTTAAAAGATCGACCATTGAAGGCTTGACAAATTTTTCATAAATACGGGCGCCGTCCTGATATTCTTTAATATTGCTTTTTGCTTGAGCAAGCATTTCCAGGAATTTTGGTTCCGGGTCAATGTTAAAAAGCTCGCGCGCCAGCTGAATAACCCGACCGGCGTATTGGAGCACCTGGACTGTTTCTATACCTGAAATTTCGTCAAAGAACCACCCGCAGCTTGTGTACATCAGCATTGCGTGGCGCTGCATTTCAAGCAGTTTAATTACCGTTACCTGTTCTTCGGTATTTAACTTCCTTGCCGCCTGAATTTCCAGAAAGCTGTTCAAATTCTCCGGGGAACGGTCCAGAATTATCGAGATATATTCATTGCGCGCTCCCCAGGGATCTTTGAGATACATGTGTCCCTTACTTTCAAAATGGTCCGATAGGGTATCTCGAAGCCAGTCCAAAGCATTTCTCAAGGGGGCTCTCCATGACTGGCTCCACCCCGGATGCATGCCCGAGTTGCAGCCGCAGTTATCGCGCCAGCGTTCCACCCCGTGTGCGCAGCTCCAGGAGGAATTGTCGTTGATTTCAACCTCAAAAACCGGGGGGTATTTCTCAAGATATTCGCCGTAATTCGTTATTTTTGCCAATTTGTTTGACTCGATAAAGTAAAGGGCATAAGCGAGGGCCATTTCTCCGTAGCGGTGATGGTGCCCGTATGTTTCCCCGTCTGTAGCTATATTTACGATTTGAGGAGAATCCTTTTCTTCCTGAAAGGCGGACAATAATCTTTTGGCAAATCTTTCTCCATTAAAAAGAAGCTTTTCAAAAGCTACCGCCTGGGATATATCTGCATTGTAGAAGAAGATCGAGATCGAGCGACCCGAACCGGGTAGGTTAATCAGATAGGGCATGGTGGTGTCAATTCTTTTACTTATTTCCTCCCAGTAGCCTCCGTCGCCAATCTTACGGATACGCCTTGCCTGATAGGGCGCAAGGACCGTAAAACTAATCCCCTGTTCGGCCAGAATTTCTAAAGTATTTAAATCCACAGCGGTTTCAGGGAGCCACATTCCTTCCGGCCGCCTGCCGAAGCGCGTTTCGAAATCTTTAATTCCCCAAATGACCTGAGTGTATCTATCATTTGAGTTAGCCAAAGGCATAATCATGTGGTTGTATGCCTGCGCAAGAGCCGAGCCGTGTTCCGAATGATTATGCATGCTTACGCGATCGGCCTCGATGATCGCCTTATAAATGTCCGGATTATTAGACTCCATCCAGGACAACAAAGTTGGTCCAAAATTAAAACTTATCTTTGCATAATTATTGACGATTCTTTTAATCCAGCCGTCTTCATTTAAAATTCTTGAAGCGGCGTTTGTTTCGTAACATTCCGCCGAGATGCGCTCATTCCAGTCATGATACGGATAAGAGCTGTCCTGAAGTTCGATGTTTTCCAGCCAGGGATTTTCTCTGGGGGGTTGATAGAAATGACCGTGAATACAAATCTGCTTATCCATTTTGTTTAGATCCCGTCCTCGTTTGCCTTTTCATATATGATACAAGCCCAGGGAGACAGGCAAAGACTTGCTTCTCCGCTAGAATCCAGAGTTGCAGGCACGGTATTGCCGTCTCCCAGCCAGCGCTGATCCGCCGAATCAATCCTGCAGAGCCACTTTGCCGGAGGCAAGGGTAAGTTTACAGCCATACTTTTTTCGGAAAAGGTGAATACTGCACAGATCTCGGAAGCGCCGAACCAGCGCCTCAAGTAAAGCGCCCGCTCTTTTTCAAAAGTTATAATTTCCTGATCTTGAAGATTAGATTCATTTAATGCAGGCAGTTCCTTGCGTAAAAGAATCAGGTTTCTGTAAAATTCGAAAAGAATACTGTTTCTTTCGCAACCGGACAGTCGCTGATTAAGATGCGACATAAAAAACGTTGCCGCATCCTGCGGATCCGGCGCCCAGTTTTCTCCTTCGGCGGATATTTCTTTTTTTCTCCCTTTGAATACCGCCTCCGCGAGAACCGGATCACCGTAATCCGTAAAGAAATGGAAGGGGGCGGTTTCGCCATATTCCTCACCCATGAACAGCAGGGGCAGGAACGGAGCCAGGATTAAAACACCGGCGATTAATTTTAAAGCCCCAAAGGGGACTGTAGCACCGGTTCTTTTGCCTTGACCCTGATTCCCAACCTGGTCGTGGTTCTGTGAAAAAACAATAAATTTACCGGCGTCAGGCAATACGGGAGTTCGTCCGTGCCTTCGCTGTCTAAATGATGAATACTGGCCGGTATAGGTGTATCCTGTTCTGAAAGAACGGGCAAGATGTTCCAATGTCCCAAAATCCCTGTAATAACCTTTTTGCTCCCCTGTTACCAGTGTCTGCAGTGAATGGTGAAAATCATCGCTCCACTGAGCGTCCAGGTCAAAGCCGCCAAGGGTTTGCGGTCTGATTACACGGTCATCGTTGAGATCGCTTTCAGCAATTACATAGATGCGCCGTCCCTGGTGTTCCGCCTGGCGGTGAATAGCTTCAGCGAGTTCTTCAAGGAAAGGTATAGCCGATCTGTCTTCAATCGTATGAATGGCGTCCAACCGGAGGCCATCCACATGAAATTCGTTTATCCACATTAAGGCATTTTCGATATAAAAGCGTTTTACCTCATCACTTCCCGGCCCGTCGAAATTTATAGCAGGCCCCCAGGGAGTATGGTAGCGTTCGGTAAAATAAGATCCAAAATCACCAAGGTAATTACCTTCAGGCCCAAAGTGGTTGTAGACAGCGTCGAGAATGACCGCTAACCCTTTCCCATGGCAGGCGTCTACCAGCCTTTGCAAACTTTCAGGCCCCCCATAGGTGTTTTGGACCGCATAGGGATAGATTACATCGTACCCCCAGTTCCGGCTTCCGGGGAACTGCCCGACAGGCATAAGCTCAATCGCCGTTATACCCAGGTAGACCAACCTGTCCAGGAAGGGAATCAAGGCATCCAGCGTCCCATCCGCAGTGCAGGTTCCCACATGCAGCTCGTACAGGATTAAATCCCGTTTCTTTGGGCCTGTCCAATGCTGATCAGACCACTCATATAAAGATGTATTGAAAACCTCCGAAGGGCCATGCACCCCCTCGGGCTGGTAGCGGGAAGCAGGGTCGGGACGCTTTAATTTATTGTCTAAAAGAAAATAGTATTTGGAACCATGTTCTATTCCGGCTATTTTACCAAAGTAATAGCCGCGTTTTCCTTTAACCAGGGGAAAAAGCCTTTCTTGTGGTGAGATAAGGCGCACCGCGACTGAGTCTGCTTTTGGCGCCCAAACATTGAAAAAACATTGGTTTTGATCAGGACAGGCGCCCAAATTTACTTTAAAGTTCATTTCCTTGGCCTCCCGGGCGGCGATTCCCTGAGCTGTCTAATTTCTTTGAGCAAGGTGATTAAATCCGTGTTTTTAGTAAATGCCTCGATTGGAAAGCGGGCTTTTCGGGACCAGTTAGGGTGGTTGGGATCACCCGGCATATTTTGCGAATTTGTTTCCTGCCAGAGATCTTCCAGGTTGATTAAAAAAAGTTCCGCTCTGCTGGCTGCAAGGTGTTTCAGGCAGCCTTCTAAAACTTCGCGGTTATTTAAAGTAGGGGACGGCAGCCAACCCTGCTGATAAAGATACATTGGAAGGCAGATCCGATCGGCCACATTTTTTTCTTTTTCCTGCCAAAAAGCTGTGAACGGAGGGAGATCATGGGTGTTGAGAGAAGCCAGCGTCTTTTCGGGGATGAGCCCTATCGCCCGACGCGGGTCGGGCCGGTATTCCAAAGACGCCACATACATCCTGTAGATTTTATGTTTTGACATCTGTTTCCGGATATAGCCGGGGACGTTGCCGAGATCTTCACCGATAATAACCGACCGGTATCTTTGAGATTCCAGAGTCAAAACAGCGTAAAATTCATCGGCCTTGTATTTAACATACACACCATTGTTTGCTGTCATTCCTTTGGGTATCCAAAAAAGCCTTTGCAGCCCCGCAACATGGTCGAGCCTTAAAATTCCTGCATGTTTTAAGTGATGACGCAGGCCTGAAAGGTAATATTTATAACCCTGCTGACGGATTTTTTCCGGGTGAAGGGGCGGAAATCCCCAGTTCTGTCCCTGGCTGTAGAACATGTCCGGAGGCGCCCCCACGCCGGCATCCAGGACGAATACATTATGTTCGCGCCAAACATCATAACCGGAGCAATGAACCCCGAGAGGATAATCAAGGTACAGTTTTTGCCCGAGATTCCTGGCCCGGTCGGATAATTCCTTGAACTGCCCGGCTATTGCCCACTGGACATATAAATGGTATTGTTCAGCGCTGGTTTCGTAATCCCCTTCCCGGATTACACCTTCACGCAGACGCGGAGGCCATAACGGCCACCCGCAGTCCATCTTTTCCGTACAAGCCCGGAAACGCGCATAGTCGCTTACCGTTTGGTTTTCCTTCAGCCAGCCCCGGAATTCTTCTCTGCGCCGGTCTTCTTTCAGAAAAAAACCGGCTGCCAGATGTTCCAAAACCTTTCGCTTGGCAGACATAACGCGGAAGTAATCAACCAGGGGCCTGGAACGGAGTTTATCTAACTCTTCCTTAAAAAGGGTGGAATTTAGCAATTCCCTGGCTTGATTATCTGCTTTTAGTTCCTCAAGACGTGTAATGTCCAGGTAAAATTCGCTCCAAAAAAGGCGGCTTACCGGTGTATATGGACTTGGGCTGAAAGGTTTGTCAAGAAAAGTACTCAAAAGCGGAAGGGTCCCCGTCAGATGGCCGCCCAATTCCCCCACCCAGTTTAAAAGAAACTCCAAGTCGGTCAGATCGCCGGCGCCCCAGCTGCGGCTGGAATTTAGGGCGTAAAGGGGAATAAATAATCCCCAAAGCCTTTCGTTTTTCTTCAAATCAAGTGAGAATGCCTGGTATGGGGCGCAGATAATCAAGGTTGTATAAGACTGCCCCTGGAGGTTAAGGTTAAAAATGTGATAGCCCCAGGGAAGGCAGTCAGGCAGGGTATACTTCTTTACAGTGTATACGGCGCCTTCTGCGGTTTCCGTTTTCGATACGGGTAAAATGGAAAGATCCAGTGTCCAATTCAGCAGTCGGCCGTCTTCTGTTTCAAGGCAGGCTTCTGCTTTAAGATCGCTTTTGGTCTCTGGAAGGCGAAGGGTCAAAACCGCAGGATTTGTACTTCTGCAAACCGTTACGGGTTCCAGGAGACGCTGCAAAAGTTCCAGTTTGCGCTGCCGGATTGCGGAGCGGATATCTTGCATGCTTTCCAGCGGAGCGCCGAGAATCTTCAGAACTGCCGTGAGGGAATCGGCGGATACCTGGTTTTGATGGCCCGGAACCTTTCTAAATGCTGCTTCTATTCCATATAAGCCTGCCAGTTCATTTAACAGGCGCAGCTCGGAAACTGACAAACTACCGACCCCCAAGATGAAAATTATTGTAGTAGTATGCCCTGTAAACTTTTCAATATTTTAAATAAGATTGCTTGATAAAGGATTTTCCGTTCTGATAAACAATTTAAGAAATGAAAAAATCCGGCCATCTTTGACCGGAACAGACGTTTTTAAAAAAATGGAATAGAGTTAGGCATGAACGTGGAAGTGGCGGTGACCGTCGCCATGGGTGTGGCTGTGAAATTCCTCGTCAATCAGGTTAACTTTAATTAGAAGTGAGCGGTCGCTTAAGATTTCTTCACTGGAGCCTTCAGCGACAAGACGATGCTCCTCGCCAAAGACGATTATGCGGTCAGATAATTCGCTCAGAATATCAAGGTTATGGGTTGCGGAGATGATTGTTTTTCCTGCCTTGTTAAGCTGTTTAATCAAATTAAGCAGCATTCGTTGAGTTCGCGGGTCAAGGCCGTTGGTCGGTTCGTCCAGCAGCAATATGTCAGGGTTGAATGAAAGCACCGAAGCAAGGGCGACCTTTTTCTTTTCCCCGCCGCTTAGTTTAAAGGGCGGACGATTCTTTAGGGGACCAAGTTCAAGCATTTCGATAACCTCTTCCACACGCCGGACAACTTCTTCTCTTCCCAGCCCCATCTGGATGGGCCCGAAAGCGATTTCATTCCAGACATTCGAATTGAACAATTGCGCCTCTGAGTTCTGGAAAACAAATCCGATCTTTCTGCGAAAGGCAAAAGCAATTTCTTCGCGGGAAAGTCTTTCTTCGTTAATCATTTCACCGAATGCAAAAATACTGCCCTGTTGAGGGAAAATCAAACCGTTGATTAACTTGAGTAATGTTGACTTGCCGCACCCGTTGGCCCCCAGGAAAACTAACCTTTCCCCCTTGTAAACGGTCAGGTTGATATCATCAAGGGCCTTTTCACCGGTAGGGTAATGATAAGTTATATTTCGCAGCTGATAGATTGCTTCTTCAGGCAAAGATTCTGTCCCCCCCGATTAAGAGAGCGCTAACTGTAACAATAAACAGGATCCAGAGCCAGTCAAGCGTCCTGATACGGAAATTAGTTATTGTATCCGGCCGGCCAGTATAACCCCGGGAAATCATTGCCGCGTGTATTTCTTTGCTTAAATTAATAGCCTTGCTCCAAAGGCTGCCAATGGCGCCGGAAACGAACGAGCGCTGCTCTTTGGTAGACGTATGGCCCAGCGAGCGGCTTCTTCTTGCTGTAAAAATTTCGCTGGCTGACTGCAGGAATAAGTAAATATAACGGTACGACATTTCCAAAACGGATACGAAGATTTGCGGCACGAAAACTTTTTGCAAGGCTTTTAAAACTGACTGCCAGGGTGTTGTATAGGTAAGCAGAGCGGCCAGTGAAATGCATGCTCCTGCCCGCAGAATTAAAATAACTGCGCCCCAAACTCCCTGAGAGGTAATCGCCAGCACGCTTGGGAATACCCAGGGACCGAAATGTATGCGTTGGCTGAAATGAAACAGGCTTAAAAGAGGAGTTCCCGGCTGGATAAAATTAAAGATTGACGGAAAAACAATTATTCCGGTAAACAGGGGTACAACTAACCAGACTCTCTTAATAAAGGCGGAAAGAGGGATTGAAGAAATGTAAGCGAGCAAAAGCAGCCAGATGTTCAGAATGAGAAGCGGAATTATGTGCCGGATCAGGCAGGCCACACAAATTAAAATGAATATTGAGACGACCTTTGCAGCAGGGTTTATCTTTTGCAAGAGGCCGTCCCTGCCGGCAATGGCTTCCGAAAAGATTTCGTCACGGACCACTGTGGTCAGCTCTTCAAGTGTCTTGTCAATAAAACTTACTTTTCGCAGCCTATTTTTCAGAAAAGACGTTTTTATCGATGCGTTAGGAGAAATTTGTTCCTGGGGTACCAGGAGCCACTCAGGGACAGCCATTTTCTTCATCGCGGGTTATTTGATTTCCTCTCTTATTTGTTGT
Source organism: Firmicutes bacterium UBA4049 (assembly GCA_002382755.1). Taxonomy (GTDB): domain Bacteria; phylum Bacillota; class Desulfotomaculia; order Desulfotomaculales; family Nap2-2B; genus 46-80. The sequence goes on from DFZT01000055.1 coordinate 13,441, forward strand.
TATCCAGCATTTTTTGATCTCGCGAGCTTACCAAAGAGCAGTGTAACCCCGGTGATTAACGCCGTCCCGACTATTGCCGCTAAAACATACACTGCCGCGGATTGGCCGAGAGTATTGTCTAATCCCGGCAGCCCGTAATCAGGCATCAATGCGTGCCACTTATCGCTGAAATTTTGCATTCCGTGAGGTATAAACCCGATCATTTTTTCGATCTCATCTAAACCCCATTCCCCCCAGGCAGTTCCATTGGCCAGCAGTCCAAGCGGTGAAAGCAGAATCAAGACGCCCAGCGCCCACCAAAGTTTGCGGTAGACTGACACTGGACCGGCGTTTCCCATGATATTCAGCAGCGAGGGGTTGCTTGCCTGAAAATGACGGATAACAAGCGCCGTTAAGATACCTTCCACAGGGCCTGCGATAAGCAAATGGGCAAAGGCCATTGCCGGGACAGACAATCCCAGTGGGTAAGGAGCGTATAGTGGCGCGCCGTTTGCAGTATGGAACAGCAGGGGTTGCACCCCGAATTCTACTGCTGTGCACAGCGCCGCCATGTTGATGCCAACGTAACCGCCGATGAGACCGCCAATCCATCTTCTGGATGATGTGATTTCAGAATTTCCTGCAATAAGACGGTAAGTGTAATATGCGAAAAAAGGGAGGATGAAAGCAATGTTAAAGCAGTTTGCGCCGAAAGCCAGGATACCGCCGTCACCAAAGAAGAGCGCCTGGATGGCAAGCGAAATGGAGATGCATATACATGCCGCCCAAGGGCCGAGGATAATTGCCAGTAATCCGCCTCCGACCGCGTGGGCTGTTGTTCCGTCCGGTATAGGGATGTTAAACATCATAATGACAAATGAAAAAACGGCGCCGATTGCCATTAAGGGGACGAATTTTGTCGTTAAATTATTTTTTACTTTTTTAACCGCCGCCCCCCAGACCGGCAGCATAGCGGCGCCCATCACGACAGTTGTCTGCGGGCTTAAATAACTATCGGGTATATGCATGGAGGAGCCTCCTATCAAAATTAACAGAAAACTTGTTTCAAAACTTATTTATGAAAAACCTCCATGGTTAGGTTCATAATAGGAAGCACCTTCATGGTGCTACTATTCCTGTGCAAATTACGCTTTGCTTTTGTCACCCCCACTATAGTTTGCCAGCTATTTATCCGTAAAAAATCCAAAACTCTTTATCCCACTTCTGTGGGATTTAAGAACCTCCGCTGTTCTTTTGCGCTAACTCAGCTAATTATTCGGTATTTGCCGGCTAAATCCTGCCGTTGGGCCAAAGATAAAAAAATCCCCTTATGCAGGGGAAAAAGTTCAATAGCATCATCGATGTAATGCGGAAGCGCTTTTTTCTCAACCCCGGCGAAAGTTATATTAAGCCTATTTAATGGAGGAAGAATTTTTTTGGCGGAACTTTCCGCCACAGATCTTGCCATCAAAGGCGTCAGTTCGCCCAGTAAGGAATTAGCGCATATTATCTCAATCGAGCCCAAAATAATGTCCACATTGGAAGCGCTGTAAACGATAGCGTTTTCGCCTGTCGCTCCTTCATTGGCACCTGCTTTAAGCATAATTGAAGTCGCGATGGAGTTGGTTCCCAAAACAACAATCTCAATCCTGTCTTCAAAGACTTTTCTGAACTTCTCAACAATAGTTTTGCCTATTTTCCCACCCTGCCCACATCTATAACTGCAATTCGCATTCTACTTCTCCAATCATCAGACTTGTCAAAAGCGGTTTTCGTAATGTTATCCGGATAAACAGTGTAAGCGGCGGAGCTATTGTTTTAAGCGCTGATGCTTGCTCCTGAAGAGACTTTCTTATCTGACACATGCTCTTCTTTATTCAAAATGGGGAAGTTTTCTACAATAAAGAATAAAGCAATATATCAAAACCAATGCGCTCCACATGCCGATAGTTACTAAGAATTCCCATAATGAGGGGAAATATTGTCCGCCGAGGCTTTTGGCCATGCCGGTAAAGACAACGTTCAGGCGATTAAAAATCACTCCTGCAACCACCAGGACGGAAGCTGTGAAGACTCCCCATTGTTTAGTCCGGATGCCGGGAGTGACGTACATGAGAATAGGCAAGACGACAAACCCGATCATTTCTAATAAGAACATGTTGCTTTCAAATGATCCGTTAAATGCGCTGGAGAATACCCCGCGATAGTTTAAGTCAATTACTTTTACAATCAGGTAAATGATCAGCATCCATATAGTGACTTTTGCAAGGTCTGAATACACGCTCAGTTCTGGTTTTCTGTGGTATGTTTTGGCTGCCAATGTTCCTTCAATGGTGGCCATGGCAGGGCCAAGGAAGAATGCGGACCATACAAAAAAGAACGGGATGATCATAGACCACCAGAGCGGGTTCAGCTTGTTTACAGCAATGATATAAAGTGAGCCGAGTGAAGATTGGTGCAAGGTCGGCAGCACAATACCCAAAATCAACAAGAAAGGCATGATCTTATGAAGAATCTTTTTGTATGGAGGGAAATGAACCCGAACCCGTTCAAAGAAGATATCCCCAAACTCCAAGATTTGAACGATGGTATAAAGAGAGATGCACCAGAATACTTCAAAGAGAACCGAATGAAAACCCCAAAAGACGAACGGGCGCCAGAAATTATACCATCTTCCTATGTCCAGAAAGAGACTGACTAGGGCAATTAGATAACCAATCAGTGAGGTAAGTAATGCCGCCCGGGCGATTGGCAAATACTTGTCCTTGTGCAGTACGTGCACGATCAACGCAGTGCTGAATCCGCCGCCTGCTAAGGCAATGCCGCAGAGCAGGTCAAAGCCGATCCAAAGACCCCACGGCCACTGGTCGCTCAGATTGATCACCGAGCCGAGACCGTAAATAAAACGGATCAAGCATATTAAGGCTGCGATTATCACAAGAGCAATCATTAAAATTCTTAATCCGGTAATGCGAAAAGTCTAGCGTTTCTTTTGCATGAACCCTTACCTCCATCTCAATAAATCGGGATTTTTTTAGTCTGGATCTACAGGCGCGTACATCTCTTCTTCATCATGCGCTGTAGCCCGCCGCTTGCTGTAGAGGTACAAGCCGGTCAGTATGGCGCCCCATCCGACAAAAATGGCCGGGGTCCACCTGAGTACCTCCCATGTATAATCCGGCAGTGCTTTTTCGGGAGCGTCGGTGCGGAAGCCGAGTTCCCCGAATGGAACATCGGAGATATAGAGCCACGATGTTCCACCTACTTCATTCAAACCGTAGATGTGGTCGATATAGAAATTGGGCTTGTCAGCCAGGCGTTTTTTCGCCTCTTCAACCAACTTTTCTCTTTCGCCGTAAGTGATCGCTCCGGTCGGGCAGACACTGGCGCAGGCCGGCATCTGACTTTCCGCTACCCGGGCCGAGCACATCTGGCATTTTAACACCCTGGGAAAAGGCTTGTTCCATTCAAACTTCAATACTTCGAAGGGACAGGCGATCATACAGTAACGGCAGCCCACACACAGGTTTTCGTTATAAACAACAGGCCCGGCGGGGGTTTTCTGCATGGCCTTGGCGAAACAGGCGGAGGCGCAGGCCGGTTCCTGGCAGTGGAAGCACTGCCGTTTTACAAAACGTCTTATTCCTCCCCCGTTTTTTTTAACCTTGTGGCTTTGTACCACCGTCCACCGGTTTACCGCCAATTCAACATTCTCGCTCGCCGGCTCCATTTTGCTTTCCTGCTTTGGCTCGGGTTTCAGGCCGTTGTACAAGGAGCAGGCCACCGCGCAACTTCCACAGCCGATACATTTGGTAATATCAACGAGCGCACCCATTTTATTTGTCACTTGACGCCATCCTTTCATATAAAAACTTTCATATAAAAAATTTAATAATAATTACGGCGTGCTTGTTGTATCTCCGGCTATACCGCCTTGAAAAGCAACGGATGCAACTTGTTGGAGCGGGAATGATACTCTGTGTGCAGTAGCTTTTCCGACAGTTCACTCATCGGGTGTTCCAGGAAATTCTGATATAGCGCCGCCACTTCTGTGTTCTCGTAGCTTTTACGCTTGGTTAATGAAACATCAGCCTTATAAAGCGCGGCCAGGCGCTGTTCGCGTATCGCGTCTGTGGGAGGAACAGCAGTGCGTGGTTGCCCGCCGCCGGCGATGCAGCCACCCGGGCAGGTCATGAATTCGACAAAGTGCCAGGGAGCTTGTCCGGCGCGCACAGCGTCTAAAATCTTGCGTCCGTTGACCATACTATGGCATACGGCGACACGGAGCGTTCCCACTCCCGGTATATCCGCAGCCGCCTCCTTAACACCAGCCAAGCCGCGCACCGGAGTCAAATTCAGGAACAGGGCAGGCGGGTCCTGACCGGTAATCAAAAAGTAGGCTGCTCTTGCAGCAGCTTCCATGACTCCTCCGGTCGCGCCGAAAATAACTGCCCCACCTGTTTCCTCGCCCATAATAGGATCATAATTTTCCTCGGGAAGGGATTTGAAATCAATATTCTTCTCTTTGATCATTCGGGCCAGTTCCCTGGTTGTGAGAACATAGTCTACGTCCTTGTAACCGCTGTCGTTCATTTCAGGCCTGTTGCATTCAAATTTCTTGGCTGTACAGGGCATGATGGATACGGAAACAATGCTGGCGGGGTCGATTCCCCTTGCCTTGGCATAATAGGTCTTGGCCAGCGCGCCGAACATCTGCTGGGGCGATTTACAGGATGACATGTTGGGAAGCAGATCGGGATAGAAGTACTCGCAAAACTTAATCCAGCCCGGTGAGCAGGAGGTAAATTGCGGCAGTGGCTTTTTAACCTCTCCTTTAATCCGCTTGATCAGTTCTGTCCCTTCTTCCATAATTGTCAGGTCGGCGGTGAAGTTGGTATCCAGGACAGCGTCAAAGCCAAGCCTTCTCAACGCCGCCACCTGTTGTCCCTGCACCCATGTGCCGGGGGGAAGGCCGAACTCCTCTCCCAGGGCAACCCTTGTTGCAGGCGCTGTTTGAACTAGAACGAATTTGTTTTGATCGTCGAGAGCTTTAAACACCTTATCGGTATCGTCACGCTCACTGATTGCCTCGGTAGGGCAGGACATGGAACATTGGCCGCAATTAATGCAGATTGTCTCGTCAACTATCGGCAAGCTATAATAACCATAGACACTCTCGATATTTTGGCAAGTCTCAAGGCACTGTCC
>DFZT01000004.1:0-5796 GCA_002382755.1 Firmicutes bacterium UBA4049
AAAGCATAATTTCCTAAACATTAAATAAAACCCGGCCGCTGCCGGGTTTGCCCTGCAGGCTCTGAGGCGCCTTATCAGAAATGGGCGTCTTCGCCGCAATAACAAGCATCAACTACGATACTTCATATTTTATTTTAAGTAAATTTATAGTAGCTAAAAATTGTTAAATCAACGAGTATTTTTCCGGCGCTTAATGCTTGACAAATAAAAAATGCCATGATGGTTATGCTAAAAAAAACAAAGATAGGGTGATTAGAGGAAATGTTGAAATTAAGAGTTGGAATAATTGGGACAGGTATGGCGTTCGAAAGACTTCATTACCCCGCCTATCAGGAATTGCCGGACAGATACGTGATAAAAGCCGTCTGTGACGAAGATAAAAGAAAAGCGGATTTTTGGGCCAAAAAACTCAACCTGGACAGTTCAGCCGTTTACTCCGACTATAAGGAAATGGTCAAAAGAGATGATCTTGATGTAATTGATATCATGGTGCCGATTGGAATGAATTACCGAGTCACGCATGACGTCGCCTCGCTTATAACCGGCTCCCATAAATCAATCATCTGCGAAAAGCCCCTTGCCGCAACTATGGAAGAGGCAAAGGCGGCTGCCGGACTGCCTCAAAAATATCATGTTCCAATAATGATTGCGGAAAACTACAGATATAATGAGGAAATCAATATAATCAGGGATTACGTCGGGGAAAAAAGGATCGGCGAAACGTTTTATTTCGTCCAGAACAGGGTCGTCGATTTTCTCGGTGATGTAGCCGGCGACCTGTTCCCGTCGGCTGAGTGGCGTCAGCACCCCGATTTTCCCGGCGGGGCAATCCTGGATACGGGAGTTCACGAATTTGCAGCTTTAAGGCATATCTTCGGAGCGATTGACAAGGTACAAGCTTTTGGACGGCACCAGAGCTATGATTACGCGCCCTACTCTGTGATTTGTGTCAACATGCTCTTCAAAAGCGGCGTCATTGGCATCTTCTCATTCTTCTGCAGCGGGAAAGAGATGCAGCGGCCCTTAATCGGACTGCGCATCTTCGGCGACCGCGGGATGATTTACCTGGAGGAAAGAAACTGCGGGACAGTAAATGTGGCTTACAACAATGGCGACTACGAGCGCATTCCCTACCGGCCGCAGCGCGGCTTTTTTAACGAACTGCTTAACTTTTACCAGGCCGCCAGCGGAAACGAACCCATTTCTGTTACGCCCGAAATGGAATTCGGAGATACCTACACCGTTCTTCAAATCTTAAAGAGCATCGGGACGGACGATATTATCTGGCTGGACAAGGAGTCGGATTACAAACCCGACTACGGCGCATTCCCCAAAAACGCCGCCAGGGAGCCCCGTGCCGGAGATACTACTTTTAGCTAAGAGCCTTAAAGCAGCGTTGGCCCTGGGAGCAGACGCGGTATATATCAGAACTATCGCCTTGGTCGCAATGCCGCAGACACAGATGCACAAAGAAAGAATCCATTAGAAAACAAACATGTGAAAAATTCATTTAAAATGCTTCTTAGGCTTGAGCCAAAATCAGGCTAAGCTTTTCTGGAAGAAGGTTATTTGAAGAAGGTTATTTATTGAACAGAATTAACCCGGACAGCGAACAATTTTCCTACGTGGGCAGGTTCAGGATCTCACCTTTTGTGCTGTGTTACGGCTGCTCCCTGCCTGTGCGCAACGAACAGTCTTACTGCTTCATCGGAGGCGATTCCCCGACTTACCGTTTCTACTGCAAGCTCTGCATGACCCTGTTTACCGACCCGTAGCCCTTTATAAAATATTTTTCCTGTCTCATGTCTTTTATTGAGTTATCCTTATCACAGAAATACCGGAAATCCAGTGGTTTATTTAATTTTAGACAACTACAGATAGAATAATATAGCCTGGCCAAAAAAAGGGGGCCTTAAAAGGCCCAATAAGCTTAACGAAAGGAGGTACTTATGTTTGCGGGCCCGGCCCCAGGGGAAAGGCCGGTATTGCAAGAAATCGGCAAAACTGCCGGACCCGCAAGTAAATCATAGCAAAACAGCCTGTTTTGTTCAAGAGGGAAATATTACCTTAAATCCACAGAGGAGATAATCCGCCAATCACAAAGATATACCTGCTAAAAGTCCATCATTATAAGTATTAAGATGTATTCGACACTATTCGACCTATTTTGGTCCTATTTTGGATTTAAACGCCATTGTATGTAAGTCATTTTTTTGGTAGAAGAGAAATGTTGTAGAAATTAGACAGGTTATGTAAAAAGGTGGTGTTTTTTAGATTAACGACGTTGTAGCTGTACTGGACCCCGGGCATGGAGGTTTCGATTTTGGAGCAATCGGACCTGCCGGAACGCGTGAGTCGGATATTACCCTGGCTGTTGCAGTCCAGGCTGAAAAATATCTCTCGTCCGCCGTAAGAGTCCATCTGACCCGGAGGGATAATAAGTCTTTGGCCGGCGATGCGGCAATGGATTTAAAAGAACGTGCCTTAATTGCCCAAAAAGCCTGCGCAAATTGTTTCGTCTCAATTCACTGCAACAACGAAAAAGATAAAAAGAACTGCGGAGTGGTAACCTACCACAACGCAGGAAACGAGAAGGGGAGGCGCCTGGCGGCAAGCATACACAACAAACTCGTCCCTGCCGTTGGCTTGTTCAGCCGGGGCTTGAGGGAAAAAGATTATGACGTTTTAAATTACAGCGCCTGTCCATCGGCATTGGTCGAGCTGGCTTATATTTCCAACCACCAGGAAGAAGCGCTGATGAAAACAGCCGACTTCCAGGACAGAGCTGCCTGGGCGATTGCAAGCGGGATTGCATCATATCTGTGTGTTTACCTGAATCAGGCGCCCGATTTTCCCGAAACGCCCTTTGAAAAACTGGCGAAAAGAATCTCAATGGACAACAAATACTTGGGAAATGATCCAGTGACCTGGGATGAATTCGCTGCTGTTCTTAAAAAACTCGGGTTATTTTAAAACTTAATACGGATACCTGGAACTCGCCGGCGGCGGAACGCTCCTTTTAAAGAACGCCGATATTCTGGCCGCTGCCTCGTTAAAAAAACTAGCAGACTTTATCAACAACCCCATGACCGATTTAAGAATCATCCTGACAGTAAAAGAGGAAAACATTAATAACCTCTCCAAACAGGAACTCGGAACGGATACTTTTGAAAAGTATTTTGTTGCTACTCAGGTTGTTTAGGCTGTAGGCTGTAGGCTGTTAGTCACGCATTGACCGAATCAAGGCGCTCAGAACCTTCTCGGTCTCNNCCATTTTCGAGTCGCATTCGGGAACATCCAACTCATTTGTATAACCCAAGCGGCTGGCCAAGCCGAACTTCTATAGGCTATAGCCTACAGCCTACAGCCTACAGCCTACAGCCTAATTGTCTACAGCCTAACAGCCTGAATAGTTACAGTATTTTAAAAATAAAGTAACCTTTATTCCGCTAAAGCAAAGGAAACGCGATATTCCCGAGCTTATTGATTACTTGTTAAATAAACTTGCCCAAATATACAAAAGGCCTGTCCCGGTTATTGATTTTGAACATTGATTTTGATTTAGCCACGCAAAGTGCGGGTTACATGAGGCTGATAGGAATACCGGCTTTTAATTTGCTAGTCATTGTATTGCTTGTCTTTGGCCTTTTAATCTCCCTTTACTGCGCATGGAGAATTACAAAACAAGGCGCCGCTTCGAAATACGCTTTGGCTTCCAACTGGATAATCATGCTGGCTTATTTTTCAACTGTCACATACATGTTTTTAAGGTAGTGTCTATTCGACTGAAATAGTCGAATATTAGGTAAGGCAATTTAGAAAATTTAATAGAGGAAATATTGCAGCTTATGGGGAAATTTGGAACCTATAGCCGCTTTATTGATCAAAACAGCGGTTACACTCTGGAAGTGACACGCGACCTGGATCTCCTGGCCATGCAATTAAAATCACTTTCTACGGCTGATGCGGCGGTTGTCGACGAAATAATCTCCATCTCACTGGACGGGCGCCGTTTCCAAGGTGATACTGTCTTTATTGATCGCCCTATTAGCGAAACATTTCACTATTATAAAATATTTTATTTTTTCTAAATAAACTATTGACTTATTTTTATTTGCTGAATATAATAATCATACCAGGGAAACAGCCAGGCTAGTTGCTTGGGATTACCCTAAAAAACCCGATCGCAATGGAACAGCAGGCTCTGGAAGAGTAAGCCTAACTGGAGAATCAGAGAATGTTTTGAAAAACCGCTAGGGTTTCAGAAAGGTTCTTAAAAAGATTTCTAGTTATTCATTATTTTGAAAGAAAGGCTGTAATCCAGCGCTTAATCCGGACGGCGGTAAGGCTGTATAAAAACAGCTTTGTGGCCTAAGGAGTCGGGCTAGTAGGAAGGGATCGATCGACTTTCCGAAATTTTAGGGTAAAGAAGGAGGGACGTGCTTAGTTGCACTACCCGGAAGGAAGAGCAGGAAATTCCGAAAGGGATTAAATCCTGCTCTTTCTTTTTTGTTAAAATAAACGGTGAATGGTTTCGCGTACTTCCTCCAGCCATTTACTGCGCTCTTCAAATTTGGGCCGCCTTGACCGTTCAGCAAGGCATTCAAGGATCGCCCGGGTCCTGGAAATTGCAGGCATAACAGGCAGGGAAAAACAACGGGTCCGCACTTACAGCAAAGGCATGCAGCAGCGCCTCGGCCTGGCCTGCGCCCTGCTCACCGATCCCGATCTTCTCTTCCTGGACGAGCCTACGTCGGCGCTTGACCCGATAGGCCGCAAAGAGGTCCGGGAAATCATCCTGGAACTGAAGCGGGGAAGGATACTAAATACATAAACCGCACCCGGGGCGGACACCATAAAAACAGTTAATCTGTAAAGGAGGTCCGGCCGTGAGGAAATCTATAAAGTTAATGCTGTGCGCTATGTCTATGACTGCCTTCGCCGTTAAAATAATTGCCAAGGACAAAATACGCAATATCTTTCGCAATACTTTAAAGCCCCTTTAACTTCCCCTCCCGCCGTCATAACCCATTTCCTCTCTTTGGTATTCCTGCCAAACGAGGGGACGTTCTTTTATTCAAGGCCCGGTAGTCATTGTCAGGCTATCATGCTCCTGGAAAGATGGCGGTTAATCGCCTCGTAGTACAGCTGAAGATATTCAACCGCCGAGCGGGCCCATGAAAAATCCTGCTCCATCGCATTGCGCGCTAGTTTCTGCCACTGGGCTGGTTCGTGCCAGTACAGGTTTAACGCCCGTCTGATTACCTGGTAAAAAGCGTTTTTGTCATACTCCAGAAAGACAAAACCGTTTCCCGTGCCGGTTACGGGGTTATAATCATGCACCGTGTCTGCAAGCCCCCCAGTTGCCCGGACCACCGGAATGTTGCCGTAGCGCATGGCGATCAGCTGGCCCAGCCCGCAGGGTTCAAAGCGGGAAGGCATCAGGAACAGATCGGCGCCGGCATAGATGCGCTGGGCCAAGACGGGATTAAACCCAAGGTAAATGCCGGCTTTTTCCGGGTACCTGGCTTTTATATCCAGGAAAATCTTTTCATATTCAGGTTCTCCGCTTCCCAGCATCGCCAGCTGCACGTCCAAATCCAGCAATTGATCAATAATCCCGGCCAGAAGATCAATGCCTTTTTGCTGCGCCAGGCGTGAAATCATCCCCATTACCGGAACATTTCTCACGGGCAGCCCCAGTTCCTTTTGCAGGGATATTTTATTTTCCTGTTTGTTTTCAATGGAATACTGGTCGTAGTTGCGGTACAGGCGAGGATCTGTTTTCGGGTTGAA
>DFZT01000004.1:5976-17345 GCA_002382755.1 Firmicutes bacterium UBA4049
TTGTAGAAAGGATCCTTTGCATAAAGGACTTTCAGAAAGAACGGGATGGGGCCGGTCTGCCAGTCGTTGCAGTGGATGATATCCGGCTGCCAGCCAAGCCTGGGCAGCATCTCCAGAACAGACTGGCAGAAAAAAGTGAAGCGCTCCGCGTCGTCATCATAGTTATACAGGTTGTCACGGTAAAAATAATAGTGATTGTCAATCAGATATACCGGGACAAGGCGGTGTTCCCTCATGTACTGGGCTTCAATGGAGGATTCCCGGACAATTGCTGTTTCAACCCGCTCGCTGGTCAAAACCGGGAAATCCATCCGGTAGCGGGCGCCTTCAACCTCCTTGTAGTGGGGAAGCACAATCCGGACGTCGTTTCCGGCATAATCGCTGCCGACGGTAGCCAGAGCTTTGGGCAGCGAACCGGCTACATCCGCCAAACCGCCTGTTTTGGCAAAGGGAACTACTTCTGAAGAAACCATCAAAACCTTAAGTGGACGGTCAAACATATTTTTACCTCCCGCAGGAATCTAAAAATCTATACCCTATACCCCTTTAATTTGTCCACTTAAGGAAAAAAAATTAAAATTTTACATTAACACTCAGACAAACATTTTGCCGCCAGTTCAGGGGGGGTAGGATTAATATACAGGCCGGTGCCAAGCTCAAAGCCTGCGATTACGGTCAGCCTTGGCAGAACCTCCAGGCGCCAGTGGTAATATGAGGTATCAGGCAGATTAACGGTAGAATTATGCAAAACCATATTGTAAGGCGGTTTATGAAGCAATAAGGCCATTTTGACCAATAGACAGCGCAGCATCGAGGAAAGCTCAACGGCTTCTTCCTTGGTAATGCCGGCAAAATCGTGCTGGTGTTTAACGGGCATGACCCAGGTTTCAAACGGAAAACGCGAAGCAAAGGGCGCCAGAGTAACAAACCTTTCCCTCTGCATGATCATGCGTTCACGCTGCTGTATTTCGCTGGCTATCATGTCGCAAAAAATACATCTCCCCGTATTTTCCGTATACTTTTTTGCCCCTTCCATTTCCAGGGTTATATCGTGCGGAACCATGGGGATAGCGACAATCTGGGAGTGTGTGTGCTCAAGGGACGCTCCGGCTGTCTCGCCAAAATTTTTAAAGATCTGGATATATTTCATCCGTTTGTCCTGCCGCAGGCTCAGCAGGCGGTCCCTCCAGGCCCAGAGGATCTCTTCTATTTGGCGGTCGTCTTCCACATCCAGGTTGTCAACGTGATCCGGCGACTCGATTACAACTTCATGGGCGCCAAGCCCGTCCATCGCGGCGTAGATTCCCTTATTATAAACCTCCGGCGCGGCCTCGGCGCTGACAGCCGGGAACTTGTTCGGAACTACCCTGACCCACCAGCCGGGATTATCCCGCCGCGTACCCTGTTCGCGGAAAGACAGCACCTCGGGCGGCGTCTCATGCTCGCGGCCGGGACATAATGAACATACCTGACCTTTTATTCTTTCTTCGGTCACTTTAAAGTTTGACGGACGTTTGCTTCTTTCCGTGGAAATAACCACCCACCGGTCGACAACCGGATCCTTCCTCCATTCCGGCAAGCTACTTTCCTCCCTCCGATAATAGGTTACCTTTTAAAGTTGCCGCAAAGGTTACATTTTTATACAAGGCTTTGTATTCTATGACAATCTTTTTCGACAATGGCAGGAATTAAGGAAAACAAAATCGAATAAAACAAAAAGTGGGTTATTCTGGAAAGGCGGATTGCGCAATGAGCAAAGAATTGGTCACTATTAAAGGAACCCGTGGCGGTCTGGTTATTCTTCTTGATCCGGCCAGTAAATTTGAAGAACTGAAAGATGACCTGGAAAAAAAATTTATCTCTTCAAACGGCTTCTTCAAGGGAGCAAAGTTTGCCTTTCACTATCCGAGCAGTTCCTCGGACAACCCACAGCATACCGAACTGGAAAACATCTGCCTGCGCTACGGGCTTGTGCCGAATAAAGAAATACAGCTGCCCGTTTCGCCGGCCGCTCCTGTTATTGAAAATATAACCGACGATACCGATGAACCGGCCCGGTTGATTTTCTCCACCATCCGCTCCGGCCAGGAAATGGAAGCGGCAGGCAACCTGATTATCGTCGGCGACGTAAATCCCGGCGCACGTTTATATGCCGGCGGCAGCATCGTTATCTTCGGAAGATGCCTTGGCAGCGTCAATGCCGGTGTGCCCGGCCGCAATAAATCGTCCATCACGGCGCTTCTGCTTTATCCTGCCCACCTGAGCATAGCCGGAATCGGTGGCCTGCAAAACGCAAAACAAAAAGGTCCGGCAACCGCCTCGCTTAAAAACAACCGGATTGTTTTTGAACCGGCTGCCAAATTACTTAACTTTTAATTGATCAGCCGGTATTTTTGCCGAGCAGCCGGAATGCGCCCAGCAGCCCCGCGATTGATTTTGCGTCCTGAATGCCTCCCCGCTCAATTTCTTCCGGGACCCTGCCCAAAGGAATTTTAACCAAATCTATAGACTCATCCTCATCCAGGCTCTGGGAGGCAAATTCAAGATCCCTGGCCAGGTATACGCGCAGGTACTCGTCAGAAAAACCGGGCGACGAGTAAAATCCAAAAAGGTACTGCCAGGACGTGGCCGCCGCTCCTGTTTCCTCGGCCAGTTCCCTTTTCGCGCCGGAAAGAGGGTCCTCGCCCTGTTCAACCATCCCGGCCGGAATTTCAAGAAGCTCTTTTCCGGCAGGGTAACGGTACTGTCTTGCCAGCAGGACATTCTCTTCGGAATCTACAGCTACAACAGCCACCGCGCCGGCATGCTGGACGACCTCGCGAATTGCTTTACGGCCCCCGGAAAGTTCCACGCGATCCACTTTCAAATTAATTATTTTGCCCCTGTAAACCAAATCCGAACTCAGTGTTTTTTCAATTGACAAATCAGATCCCACCTTAACTGCTTATTCCAGCCTGAATGCTCCTTTTTCATGATTGGCAATCAAGCAGGCAAGCGCCAAAACGCCGTTGACGACGATAAAGGACAGACAGATTCCGGCGGCCAGTCCGGTAAGATGAGCAAAAAAATAGAATATGGCGAGCATAAAAAACGTTAACAAATACCCGAGGCCTTTTTTCCGGGCAAGGACAACCTCCTTAAACCCCGGCTGCGGCTCCCTTAAAACACTTTTCCGCCCCGCGCCTTTTTCAAAAAACTCTTCTCCGCCTGATAACTGCCCCGCCCGGACAGCCAACTCGACAAGCTTTTCTTTAGTAAGCAGCGCCACCTGGTAATTACCGCCAAGCATTTTGATCAGCCATCTTACACGGGGGTGGATTTCCCCCGCGGCAGCAATAAACGCCTTTTGATACTGGCCCTTTTCCAATTCTTCGCCAAGCTGCTGGACAATTTCGGCGCAATAGCCGGGATCGGCCGCGTCGCCCGGCAAAGCGGGCGGCAGGCACTGAATTCCGACCCTGGATCCCCTGTACGCAGCCAGGATCGGCACAGGATCGTTTAGGGCTACCCGGACATCTTTAAACTTATCAGACCTGTCCAGAAGCAACCCTACAAACACGATTAAATCTTCGCGCGTTTTCAGGCTGTCAATTTCACTGCGGAACTTTTCTCCGGCAAGCCACATCCTGTTGTGCAGCCGTTGTTTGGTTTTCCGCCACCTTTGAAAACGGACGCCTGCCAGGCACATAACCAACGCCGCCAGTAAAGAAAAGCAAAGAGCCGTACGCGCCGGCAGAACAATCAATAAAACCGACAGAATAAACAACCAGTAAAACAGTACTCCCGCTAAAAAGTCAAGCGTACGGGCAACCGGGTTGCGGCTGTCCTGGCGCGGCTTAATATGGTAAAGCCTGCTTTTCCGGGCATTACTGCGGTTCTGCCAGTACCGCAGCCCTTCTTTCAAAAAAAATTTGCGGGGAAGTTCTTTCAACTTAATTTCCTCCAAAGGCTTTTTACCGGATAGTATACCCTTTTCGGATATTCCCCTAACCACTTCTTAAGCAGCTTGGCAAGCCCGGCAGGGCTTATTTTTCCGCCTCCTGCGCAATCTTTGCTTTTTTAATTATCTCCTCGGCAAGCCTGAGCGGTACTTCTTCATAACTGCTGAAGGCGGAGGAAAAAGAACCGCGTCCCTGAGTCATTGCCTTTAAGTCGATTGCGTAGCGGGACATCTCGGACATCGGCACAAGGGCCTTTACTTTGGTCCTTTTATTTTCTGAAGGCTCCATGCCGAGAATGCGGCCCCGTTTTGTATTGAAATCACCGATAATATCCCCCATATAGCTTTCCGGCACCGTTACCTCAACTTCCAGGATCGGTTCCAGCAGGGCAGGCTTCGCCTGAGCGGCGCCTTTTTTAAAGGCCATTGAGCCCGCAATCTTAAAGGCCATTTCCGAAGAATCAACCGGGTGGTAGGAACCGTCGTAAAGGACGGCCTTTACTCCGGTCACCGGATAACCTGCCAGGATCCCTTCTTCCATTGCCTCGCGCACTCCTTTTTCCACAGCCGGCACATACTGCTTGGGAACGGAACCGCCGAAGAGTTCCTCGTCAAAAACAAAGGGTTCGTTCAACAGGGGCTCCAGGCGCAGCCAAACGTGTCCAAACTGGCCGTGGCCGCCAGTTTGCTTTTTATGTTTTCCTTCAATCTTGACTTCATTGCGGATAGTCTCCCGGTAAGGTATTTTTGGAGAGCTCATCAACACATCGACACCGTACTTGCGCTTGAGCCTTTCCATTAAAATATCCAGGTGCATATCGCCCATCCCGATCAGCAGGGTCTCTTTTGTTTCCACGTTCTTTTCCACCCTTACGGTTGGGTCTTCTTCCAGAAGCCTGGCCATCGCGCTGCTCAGTTTGTCTTCGTCTCCCTTGCTTTTGGGCTGGATAGCCACGCTCAGTGTAGGAACAGGAAAGATTATCCCCTCCAGTTGGATCGGGCTGTCTTTATCGCACAGGGTGTCTCCCGTGCCGGTTTCCTGAAGCTTGACCAGCACGGCGATATCTCCTGATGGAACATCCGTTGTTGGAACCGAATTTTTACCCCTTAAATAAAGCACCTGCCCGACCTTTTCCGCTTTCCCCCTGGTGCTGTTGAACTGTACGCTGTCGCTTTTAAGGGCGCCTGCATAAACGCGGATGAAGTTCATTCTGCCCACGTAAGGGTCGGCAAGCGTTTTAAAGACCAGCCCCGAGAACGGTTCTGTGCTTTTGTCTTCAGGCGGCGGGCAGTATTTGACCAGAAAGTCCATCAGGTTGATTACGGCGCTGTTCTTTATCGCGGAACCGCAGAGCACAGGCACCACCTTGTTGGTGGCGACTCCTTTTTTAAGCCCCTCTTTTATTTCTTCCGGAGTAAGTTCTTCGCCTTCCAGGTACTTCATCATCAGCTCGTCGTCAGCTTCAACAACAGCCTCGATAAGCATTTCGCGGTACTCGCCTATTATATCGGCCATCCCGCCCGGAACAGCTATTTCCACGGCCTTGCCGTCATTCCCGTAAGAGAACGCCTTCCGCTCGACCATATCAACTATCCCGCTGAAATCGACAGCCTGGCCGATAGGCAGCATCACAGGCGCAAAATGAGTATTGAATTTTTCTTTTAAATCATCGAGAACTTTAAAGAAATGGGCGTTTTCACGCTCCATCTTATTTATAAAAACAAGCCTGGGCAGCTCCCGCTTATCGGCGTGCTCCCAGATGATCTCCGTCTGAACCTCCACCCCGTCGACCGCGGACACTACAAAAAGGGCACAGTCCACAACCCTTAACACGGCCAGAACTTCTCCTATAAAATCGGAAAAACCGGGAGAATCCAGGGCATTAATCTTGCAGCCTTCCCACTCGCAGGGAACAAGGCTCGTGTGGATTGTTATCTTGCGGTTTATTTCCTCAGGATGGTAATCCGCGGTAGTGGTGCCGTCGCCCACCCGTCCAAGCCTGTTTACCACTCCGCTGTTAAACAGCATAGCCTCCACGAGCGATGTTTTTCCGGCGCCGCCATGGGCGACGACCCCCAGATTGCGAATTTGACTGCTCTTGTAGTTCTTCAAGTTTTACTACCTCCCGTAATAATTGTTTTAAAATTCTCTAAGAAGCCGTTGTTATTCAGGTTGTCAATGGTTGGGTAATCGGTGAGATCAAGATGCAGCGGGGTTATGGAAATGTAATTGCTCTTTACCGCGCCGACATCCGTGCCCTCTTGATTTTCTTCCATTTCAAGCAGATCCCCTGCCATCCAGTAATAAGTCCTTCCATGGGGATCAACCCTTTTTTCAAAGATATTGATGTACCTCCGGTTCCCGAGGCGGGTTATCTTTACACCCTTTGGCTCCGCGCCGGCAGGCACATTCACATTCAACAGAAAATTCTGCGGAAAGTCACTCTTTTCAAGTATAGTAACCAGTGTGCGCGCAAACTCCCCGGCCTTTGAAAAATCACGGTCAGTGAAACTGGCCAGGGAAACGGCAACCGCCGGAAAACCGCTGATTAAACCCTCGACAGCCGCCGAGACTGTTCCTGAATAAAGCACATCCGTTCCCAGATTGGGCCCCTGGTTGATTCCCGAAAGAACTATCTCCGGCGGGTTGGGAAGGAGGTCTTCAACAGCCAGCTTAACGCAGTCGGACGGCGTTCCGTCGACCGCCCAGCTTGCCGCAACCCCGAAATCGGACAGTGAAACCTTCCTGACGCGCAGGGGCCGGTGCACCGTAATGCTGTGGCCCGTGGCGCTTCTCTCCCGGTCTGGCGCCGCAACGTATATCTCGCCAAGGTCTTTTAAGCCCCTGACAAGGGCGCTTAAGCCCCTGGCGTATATTCCATCATCATTGACTAATAGAATCCTCATGTCAACCTCCGCAGTCTTTCTCAGCCATTTTTTTTAATCAGGGCCATCGCCTCGGCCCTGGTTGCCACACTTTTCTGGAATACGCCGCGTACCGCCGAAGTCACCGTCTTGGAGCCCGGTTTCCTGACTCCGCGCAGAGTCATGCACATATGCTCGGCCTCAATGACAACCAGCACTCCATACGGATTGAGTTCCGACATAATGGCGTCGGCAATCTGCGTGGTCAGCCTCTCCTGCAGCTGCGGCCTTCTTGAGTATCCCTCCACCACCCTGGCAAGCTTGGAAAGTCCGGTAACCCTCCACTGCCGGGGAATATAGGCGACATGGGCAACTCCGAAAAAGGGCAGCAGGTGATGCTCGCATACGGAGTACATCGGTATGTCTTTCACAAGGACCATTTCCTCGTGGTCTTCCAGAAATATTTTTTCAAGATGCTTTTTTGGTTCCTCGCTCAACCCTGAAAAAATTTCTTCATACATTTTGGCTATTCTTTCGGGAGTCCCTGTTAAACCCGGCCTGTCCGGGTCCTCGCCGACCGCCTCAAGAATCATCCGGACCGCTTCCTGAATCTTTTTTAAATCCACTCTCCAGACTCCTTCATACTTATGTCTATCTCTATTATAACAATTCCAGCATTTTATGAACCTGTGGAATTACTCTTACGTCGGAAAGAAAATCAAGCGCCCGCTCCTGAAGATAAAGAAGCCGGGCCGGCTCAGGGCGCATAGACCGGCTGCCCGTAACAGGCTGGATAATCAGAGGAAGGTCGGCTATTCCCGCAACCAGTTGAACAGCTTGGATAAATTCTTCTTCGCCGGTTTTTCCGCCCACGACCACCTTTACAAAAACTTTTTTTTGAACAGCCGCGGCCAGAAACTTTCTATGTTTTTCCCACATGGGAGGCAGGCCTGAAACGCCCGGCAGTTTGATATCCATGGCAATAAAATCAACCATGCCGATTACGCTTTCCAACTGTCCGGTGAGCGTGCCGTTTGTTTCCAGGTACACTCCCAGGCGCGTATCTTTAATTAGAGGAAGTATCTCCAATAAAAATTCACTTTGAAGAAGAGGTTCCCCTCCGGTCAAACTGATTGAATGGTGCATTGACGGTTTTAATCTCTCAACCGCCGCAACTACCTGTCCGGCATTCAAGGGATTTTTGCAGAAGGCCAGGTCTTTTCCGTCGAGCGCGTTTTGACTCCGGCAGTGAGCTGGCCTCATATCACCAGGGGTGTCGCAATAGGCGCAGTCCAGATTGCACCCGGCAAAACGCAGAAAAATCTGCCTGCATCCTACCAGGGGCCCCTCTCCCTGGACAGACGAGAATATTTCCATAACAAAAGCGTCCAATTTACCTGCCACCTCTTACCTTGCAGCGCGCTAAAAAGATGCCCTCGATTTCGCCGGCATAGGACCGGCATACGTCTTCGGCAAACGGGAGGATCTCATCTTCCGCCAGCCCCGCCTCCAGCAGGCAGGAAGCTTTTACAGGAACGTTTTCCCTGCTTATGTTCAGCCCCGCATGAATCATCGTTGAAACAGGAGTAACTGTGGCAATTGAAACGGATAATTTGCCGTCATCTATATAAAGGTCGTCCCCCCGGCGCAGGGACCTGACACCGGCGGATTCAAGGGTTTCCTTGATAATCGCGATCAACAGCCTCTGCTTTAACACACCCTTTTCAAGATCATGGTCAAAGTGTTCAACAATAAAATGAAGCATATCGGGGCTGTAGATGGCGGACCGGCTCAATACATCCTCCAGATCGATCATATCGGCAAAGTCAATATCGCAGGGGCCGCGAAAACCGATTATGCTGTCGCCTTTGACGCCCCACGTCCGGTAAGCCCAGAGCGAGGACAGCTGCCTGCCGTTATACGGAACTATTTCCGGAACAACCAGTCTCTGCAGAAAAACCATCAATCCCCGCCTCCTTCATCGCCCTGAAAAAACGCAGGCAGCTCTCGCAGGTTCCGCACATTGCGCTGCCTCCGTGATAACAGCTCCAGATCAGCCGCCAGGGCACGTTGAGTTTTTTTCCCAGTTGGACAATTTCTATCTTATCCAGGCGCTGAGTGTAGCTTACCACCCTGACGCGGTTTCTGGTTGAAAAAGCAAGCGCTTCATTGGCAGCCTTGACGAAGGCCGGGCTGTTATCGGGAAAAGTCCGGGCTTCTTCCCGGTTGAAACCGGTCACAATCAGCCCGCAGTCCAGCGCCTCGGCAAAAGAAGCCGCCGCATTAATGAACAGCCCGTTACGGTTCGGCACCCATACCGCCTCGGCGCTGTCCAGGGCGGCCTGCGGATCGTCAAGTAAGTCGGCTGAAGGGTTGGGCACAGCTTTCGAAGTGTTGACCAGAGCCGAAAAAGTAATCTTTCTTAGAAACGGGAGGTCAACGACCATATGGTTGAGATCATAATATTCCGCAATAGCCGAAGCCGAATTGATTTCCCTGGCCGCCGAACGCTGGCCGTAATCCATGGTCAGGCAGAGATCCACTTCGCTTTCACGCAGGGCATGAGCCAGCGAAACCGTGGAATCAAGACCTCCGGAAAGCAGGACGACGCTTTTCATTTACCTTCCCTCGCTGTAGAAGGCGCACGTGTCGGAAGACTCCCAAACCCGGACACCGGTTAGTTTTAAACCTGTCTTAAAAACATCTTTTAAACAGTTAAAGATGTACCTGGCTAAATTTTCAGCAGTGGGGTTGGTTTCCTTTCCCGGTTGGCTGAAAAATTCCAGCTCGTTTAAATACTGGTGATCGAGGCCGTCAATTACCTCCCCGACCAGTTTTTTGACTTCTTTAAAATCAATCAGCATTCCGTTTTCATCCAGTTCCGTCCCTGAAACGGAAACTTCCACAACCCAGGAATGTCCGTGCAGACGGGAGCAGCGATCAGGGTAGTCCAACAGGCGGTGCGCAGCGGCAAACTGCTTCTTAATTGTGACTTCGTACACTTAAAGACCTCTCCTAAAATAACCCTTCGCTTATAAACCATACCTTTTTAAAATATCATGATGCCCACAAGCGATCAATAGATACATTGTCCAATTAAGGGACAAAAAAATAAAATAGTGGGATAAGGTGAAAAAATCCAACTCCCACTACTTGTGTTTCTTAGAATACTTTTACACCCACTTGTCCGGATGTCTTTGAAACACCTTTTTATGACAACTAGACCTGGACTACTTCTTTTACTTCCGGAATAAGCTGCTTGAGCGACCGCTCAATTCCCATTTTAAGGGTATAGGTCGCGCCCGCTCACCCGCCGCAGGCGCCTTTTAAGGCAACCTTGACTATACCGTCGTCAGTCACTTCAACAAGCTCGACATCTCCGCCGTCCATCTGCAGCATCGGGCGCATTTTGTCGATAACTTCACTTACTTTTTCGTACACGTCTAACACCCGCCTCTTATTTTATATTATCCCAGGCTGTTATATGTTACTTGTTATTTTAAACTTAATCGCGCCTAACATGCAATATGAAATACATAATTTATTTATTATTAAAGAGATAATAATAAAATATTTTTGTAGCTTAAATACTGCCCGCAAAAAATTCCCCGACCTTGGCGGCCATGCCCTTTTCCTGGCCGGACCAGAAATGATCAATATCAGGATAAAGCACAATTTCCTTCGGCTCCGGCAGTTTTTCCACCTGCTGCTGAAGGCTTTTCGTATCTATATAACCGTCCCGGGCGCCGCAGAGGAATATTTTCGGTTTTGTGTACCCGTCAAGCAGATCCGCAGGTTTGATAAAGGGGGATATTCCCGCAACCGCCCTTATTTTTTGTTCTTTTACCGCCACATTTAAGGCCACTATGCTGCCGAACGAATAGCCGCAGATTCCGATCCGTTCGGGATCAATCTCTTTTCTGCTTAACACAAACGATACTGCCGCCTGGGCATCGTCACATTCACCGATTCCATTGTCAAAGTAACCTTCACTGCTCCCCACCCCACGGAAGTTGAACTTGAAGGAAGCCAAACCCTTCCCGGCCAGCGCCGTGCAAACGGAAGAAACAACACTGTTCCGCATGTCGCCTCCCATCTGAGGATGAGGATGGCAGACAACGACAACGCCGAAAGGGCCTTCCCCTTCGGGAAGCCTTAAAACCCCTTCCAAAGTAAGTTCACCGCATTGAAACTCAATTCTCTCCTGCCGCATTGTTTTTCCTCCTAAAAAAATGTTAGGTGAACCCGGCATTATTATTGCTCTTTCCGCGTTCCAAGAGCAGAAGCCTACAATAAGTCTACAATAAAAAAATAAAAAATAAAAGGGCGCCATTGTTCGCAAAAAAGCGATTTTGCGCAGCGCAGTTGCAACAGCCCGCAGTTGCAACTGCCCGATGAAAATTCCGAAGCAGAGACTTTTTAACAAATTGAGTTTCTCAATAAAATTAGTTTTAAAAAAAATAGTTTTAAAAATCTTAACCCAACCTTCCCCTACCCAAGATCATAATTAGCCAAAAACAATCCTCTGGATAAATATGGGTTGACTAAATACCGCACCATTACT
>DFZT01000079.1 GCA_002382755.1 Firmicutes bacterium UBA4049
TCGCTTTCTTGAAATAGCCTTCGGTTCCGCAAGGGAA
Source organism: Firmicutes bacterium UBA4049 (assembly GCA_002382755.1). GTDB lineage: Bacteria > Bacillota > Desulfotomaculia > Desulfotomaculales > Nap2-2B > 46-80. The sequence continues at coordinate 38 of DFZT01000079.1, forward strand.
CTGCATTACCAGTTCGGCTTGGCCAGCCGCTTGGGTTATACAAATGAGTTGGATGTTCCCGAATGCGACTCGAAAATGGCGGAGACCGAGAAGGTTCTGAGCGCCTTGATTCGGTCAATGCGTGACTAACAGCCTACAGCCTATAGCCTAAACAACCTGAGTAGTAACTTCAGCTCTATTATTAGCGCGGGGAGATAAGCAGGCTTTTTACAGCTTCGTTAATCTTCTGAGCAATATAAGCGTTATTCATAGTGTAAAGGTGTATACCGTCAACACCTTGAGAAACAAGGTCTACAATCTGATCGACAGCATAAGCGATTCCGGCGTCGCGCATCGCTATAGGATTGTTTTCATACCGATTCATCATAGCGGTGAACTTTTTAGGAAGATTAACTCCGCAGAGCGATACCATCCGTTCAATCTGCTTTTTATTAACAACCGGCATAATCCCCGCTTCTATCGGCACAGTTATTCCCGCGTGTTCTACCCGCTCCAAAAATGTGTAAAAATAATTGTTATCGAAAAAGAGTTGGGAAATTAAATGATCCACACCACTTTCCACCTTGATTTTTAAATTGAGTATATCAGCAGCAAGGCTGACAGCTTCGTTATGCCCCTCCGGATAGCAGGCCGCGATGATGTTGAAATCGCTGTTTTTTCTGATAAAGGAAATTAAATCACTGGCGTACCTAAAATCCTGCTTTGGAGGAATATCCGGGTTAATGTCGCCTCTTAACGCCAATATATTTTCTATATTGTTGGCTTTCAGTCGCTCTAGCAGGGAGAGGACTTCCTCTTTAGTCTGGCTGATACAAGTCAGATGGGCGACAGATTCTATGTGATATTGGTTCTTTATGGTCGATGAAATTGCAATAGTTGATTCGCTGTTGTCACTGCCGCCTGCGCTGTAAGTTACGCTGATAAAGTCAGGAGAAAGATTAACAAGCTCGTTTAGCGTTTTATAGATGGTATCTAAAGGAGAGGTCTTTTTGGGGGGGAAAACCTCGAAGGACAGTACTGTTTTTATCTTGAATAATTCTGTTATTTTCATAGTAACAGCCTTTCTCTGTTTTCTTATGCGGCAGCAACAAGTTTTTTCAAGCGTTCAATACTGTTTCAGGCTATTGATAACTGCAAAGCAATAAAAAACCCCATAGCGTTTAATGGTTTAATGATTTCTTTCATTTTATCATTACTCCTATGACAATGGCTATAATAAACGAGAAAAAACACCAAAGTATTCCTCAAAGTTTTTTTCTTTCCACAAGAAGCCCAACCGTATAAAGGAAAATTAATAGCTCAAACAATTAGCTATAACTATATTCTATTATTGCAATAAAGGATCACAATGACTTGATGAAGAATAATAGTTACAGTTTCAGCAGGAATCAAGATAATTCGGCATAGGGGGTTCTTTATGCAGAAAAAAATTTAGGCAAGCGCCGTTTTGCTCATTCTTGATTATTACGGACACAATAAAATCTTGAGGTGATAGAAAGTGGAAAAAGAACAGATTGAACAGCTCCGCAAGATCATTCCGGACAGCAACTTCGGAGATGTGCTGGTTGTAGGCGGAGGCATCAGCGGTATACAGGCATCCCTCGATCTTGCCACTGCCGGTTTTAAGGTTTATCTGGTTGACTCAGCGCCGACCATTGGCGGCCACATGGCCCAGCTTGACAAGACTTTTCCCAGCAACGACTGCTCCATGTGTATCGAATCTCCCAAATTCGTTGAGTGTAACAGGCACCCGAATATAGAGATTATAACCTATACAGAAGTAGCCAGTGTGAAAGGTCAGCCGGGAGATTTCAAGGTAACGCTGCTTAAAAAGCCCAGATATGTATTAGAGGACAAATGCACGGGCTGCACTGTCTGTGTAGAGTACTGCCCGGTAAAATACCCTGACAAATTCAATCAGGAAATATCGGATAATAAAGCAATTCATATATACTTCGCCCAGGCCATTCCCCTTAAGCCTTATATAGATGACAGCTGCCTTTACCTTAAAGAGGGTAAATGTTCTATTTGCCAGGGAGTTTGCAAAAATGACGCCATAGATTTAAAACAAGCCCCGGAGGAGGTAGTAATAAAAGTAGGCGCCGTGATTCTGGCGCCCGGCTACGAGCCGTTTGATCCCAGATTGAGGGAGGAGTACAGGTACGGAGAGTTTGAGAATGTTGTAACCAGTATGGACTATGAAAGGCTGTTATGCGCCACCGGGCCATACGAAGGTGAAATACTGCGCGCTTCAGATAAGAAGCACCCCCATAAAATAGCCTGGGTTCACTGCGTCGGTTCCAGACAGGTTCTTCCCGGCGGCAACAGCTATTGTTCAGCCGTATGCTGCACCTATACACAAAAACAGGTGATTCTGACAAAAGACCACGACGCCGAGGCCAGGTGTGTCATATTCCATAACGATATTCGTTCCTACGGCAAGGATTTCGAACGATTCTACCAGAGAGCGGAAAATCTACCCGGAATTGAGTTTATTAGAAGCTATATAACAATAGTAAAAGAGGACCCGGAAACCAAAAATGTGACCGTGCGGTATTCTACAACCGACGACGGAGTAAAAGAGGAAGAGTTCGATATGGTGGTCTTATCAGTCGGATTGACCCCTCCTCGCGGTTTCAAAGACCTGGCGGAAAGGTTCGGCATCAAACTTGAGTCTCACGGATTCTGCAAAGTCAATCCTTTTAAACCTATGGAAACCTCCCGCCCGGGAATCTTTATAAGCGGCGCCTTCCAAGGCCCTCTGGATATCCCCGAATCGGTTTTCAGCGCCAGCGGCGCCGGTTCCCAAATAGGTGAACTCCTTAACTTCAGGCGGGGAAATCTTGCTAAAGAAAGGATCTATCCGCCGGAAAGGGATGTTTTGCCGGAAGATCCCAAAGTGGGTGTCTACGTGTGTCATTGCGGCGCCAATATCGGAAGAATAGTAAATGTTCCTTCAACAGTTGAATATGCCTTGACATTACCCAATGTTGTTCACGCTGAAGAAAATCTCTTTATTTGTTCCAGCGAATCCGCCGCAATGCTGGCGAAAGACATCCGGGAAAGAGGGCTCAATCGGGTGGTTGTCGCCGCCTGTACTCCAAGGACGCACGAGCCGCTGTTCCGGGACACCCTCCGGGAGGCGGGAATTAATCAGTATTATTACGAAATGGCGAATATCAGAGAACATTGCTCCTGGGTGCACTCCAAGGAAAAAGAGGAAGCCACACGTAAAGCAAATGATATAATCCGGATGGCGGTAGCAAGGGCCTGCCATCTGGAGGCCCTGCAGGAATTTGATCTGCCCGTCGACAAAAGAGCGCTGGTGGTCGGAGGAGGCATAGCCGGCATGACCTGCGCTCTCTCCATAGCCAACCAGGGACATGAGGTATACCTGGCGGAAAAGAATACAGAGCTTGGGGGAATAGCGCGAAAACTGCATTATACCCTGGAGGGGCTGGATGTTCAGGCTTATCTGAGCGATCTCATAAGAAAGGTATACCGGCATCCTCTATTGCATGTGTATACTAACGCGACTATCACTGAGGCCAGCGGCTATGTAGGAAATTTCGTAACCAAAGTGAAGTCGGCTAATAGAGTAGCAGAAATCAAACATGGCGTCACCGTCATTGCTACCGGCGCTGACGTATACAAGCCTACCGAATACCTTTACGGAGAAGACGACAGGGTTATGACCAACCTTGAACTTGAAGAACAAATCGCCAGGAAAGAGGAAAGGGTGGTTAACGCCGAGAGCCTGGTGATGATTCAGTGCGTAGGCTGCAGAAACGCAGACAGGAATTACTGCAGCAGGATCTGTTGCAGCCAATCTGTCAAGAACGCCTTGAAACTGAAAGAGATAAACCCCGACATGGATATATACATTCTCTTCCGGGATATGAGAACATATGGTTTTAAAGAGGATTATTACAGGGAAGCGGCAGGTAAAGATGTAAGGTTCATCCGCTATGAGCCTCAGGACAAACCCGAGGCGGAAGCTGTCCAGGAGGGCGGCAAGAGCGTTCTTAGAGTTACCGTGACAGATTATGTTTTGGGAAAGAAGCTTGAACTGGACGCCGATTTGATTGCCTTAGCCGCCGCCGTTGTTCCTTCCGAAGACAGAAAGGAAGTAGCCGGATTATTCAAGGTAACTTTAAGCCCGGATGAATTCTTCCAGGAAGCCCATGTCAAACTAAGACCTGTTGATTTCGGAGCGGAAGGAATTTTCCTCTGCGGGTTAGCTCACTATCCCAAGCTGATACCGGAATCGATTAGCCAGGCTTATGGAGCTGCCGGCCGGGCCTTAACGCTTCTCTCACACGATACAGTCACAGCCTCCGGATCTGTCTGCGAGGCGGACGAGGATAAGTGCATTTCGTGCGGGGCGTGCATCTTGGCGTGCACATACGGCGCCATAGATTTTTATGAGACGCCGCAGGGCAGAAAAGCCAGAGTTAATGCAGTGCTTTGTAAAGGGGACGGCCTGTGCAACACAAAGTGCGCAACAGGAGCTATTTCTCTCAAACACTATACCGATGATGAGATCTTCAGCCAAATTTTAGCGGCGGCTGCAGATAAAGAGATCATCCAACAAAGCGAGGCGGCTGTTTGAAATATATAGTAGTAAATAAAGAAAATCAAGGAGATGGGGAAGAATGAGTTCGGGATCAAAACCAAAGATACTGGGTTTTGTATGTAATTGGTGCTGCTACGGAGGAGCGGACCTTTGCGGGGTTTCCCGCTTTCAATACCCCCCTTATATAAGGCTGATCAGGGTGATGTGCTCGGCCAGAGTCGACATGGCGCATATATTCCTGGCTTTCTCAACCGGACAGGACGGGGTGTTTGTCGGCGGTTGCCACCTCAACGACTGCCATTATATTACGAACGGGAATTATGATGCGTTTAGCATGGTTTCTATCTGCAAAAAAATACTCGGGCACATAGGGGTAAACCCCGAAAGACTGAGACTGGAATGGGTATCCGCAGGCGAAGGGATTCGTTTCGCCAATATTATGAACGAATTCGGCGCGCAGATAGCTAAGTCCGGGCCTCTTGGCAAAAGTGAAGGAATAGACGAACAGATATTGAAGTTCCGGCTTGAAGTCGCGGCAAAGCTTGTTCCCTATATCAGGCTGGTGCAGACGGAAAGAATGAGAGTGCCTGTAAGAACGGAAGAAGAGTATCACAAATTTTTCGCCAGTGACGAGTTCAACAGGCTGTTTGAAGAGACAATTGCGGAGAAATTGGCCATAGGCCAGATTATCGCGCTCTTGCAGAAAGGGCCTCTTGCAACACCGGAAATCTCCAAGGCTTTAGGCCTGACCCCGTCCGAGGTGTCAAGGTTTTTGATCAGTTCGTCAAGGCAAAAGTTTGTCAGGTATGACG
>DFZT01000041.1:0-21782 GCA_002382755.1 Firmicutes bacterium UBA4049
ATGGAAAAGATTGGTGAAACTATCATAGAGCATTACCCTTACCTGGAAACGGAATGCCGGCAGGTATTATCGTCTCTTCCTGCAGATATATCTGAAAGGGAATTATTTGTCGCCAATGTGTTTAAGCCCGGGGCTAATTTGCTTGCTCTTCTTAAAAATGATGTCTCGCCTGAAACATTCGGTTTTCTAATGACCCATACGGTTAAGCCTTTAATGCGGCAGTTTGGGAAAACAGCGGCGCCGATATATAACCTTGAAGAATGGCTGAAAGGCTCATGCCCTGTTTGCGGAGGCAGGCCGAGTTTGTCGTTGTTTGAAAAGGAAAGCGGCAAAAGATATTTATACTGCGGATTATGCGAAGTCAGATGGCGTTTTCACCGCATGGGCTGCCCTTATTGCGCAAGCCCGGAATCACAGTTCTTAAGCATTGAAGGAGAAGAAAAATACAGAATTTATTATTGCGAAAATTGTTCCGGATATATAAAGACAATTGACGAGAGAAAAATTGAAGGCACGGCGGATCTTTTCTGGGAAGACATCAACACAGTCCACCTGGACATTTTGGCTTTACGCGAAGGCTACATAAATATTCAACCCGAGCTGCCATTATCTGCCTTGAAACAAAACGAATCTGATTAGCAGGAATATTTCCTGTTGCGCAGAATAGTAAANNTAATCCTGGTAGTCGCCCTCGCCCTGATTATTTTCGGACCCGGCAAACTGCCCGAAGTAGGAAAGGCAATTGGCAAAACCATTAATGAATTCAGACGTTCATCAAAAGAAGTAATTGAAGAAAAAGTTGAAGCGGCCGCCGACACAGAAGGTTCCCAGGCGGTCAAGGCGACAAAGGGTTAAACATTCAAAGGGAAAGTGGTTGATTTGGCCGAAAAACATGGTGAAATGCCCGTTATGGAACACCTGGAGGAACTCCGGCGGGTAATTATAGTTTCTCTTGTAGCAACGACTGTACTGGCTGTGGCTGCTTATTTCTTTAGCGACCGGATTTTGGCCTTTCTTCTTGACCCCGTAACCAAACTGGGTCATCAGGTGATCTTTACCGGTGTTACGGAAGCTTTTTTTGTAAAAATAAAGGTGTCTTTCTTTGCCGGTTTCCTGGCTGCCCTGCCGATTATCCTCTGGCAGATCTGGAGTTTTATCATGCCGGCCTTAAGAAAACATGAGAAAGCTTATTTTACCTTAAGCGTGCTGGTATCTTTCATCTGTTTTTGGGGCGGCATAGTCTTTGGATTTTTTGGAGTATACCGTTACGGCATAATGTTTCTGCTGCGCTTTGCCGGCCCCGAATTATTCCCCATGCTGACGATTGACAAATATATTTCTTTTACAATTACTTTTCTGCTGCCTTTCGGGATTATCTTTGAAATGCCCCTGGTAGCCTTTTTCCTGGCCAAACTGGAAATGATCAGTTACAAGTTTTTAGCCAGGCACAGGCGTTATGCCTTCCTGGCAATTATTGTTATTGCCGCTGTAATTACCCCGACACCGGATATGATAACCTGTTTGCTGGTCAGCGGGCCGCTTTATTTTCTTTATGAAATAAGCATCTGGATCGTCCGCCTGATTGAACGGGGAATTGCCAAAAGAAAGCATGCCGAAGAACTGGACGAGCTTGCTGGCGCGCAATCGGCCGCCAGTTGATTGTTAAATTAAATTAAATAAGCAGTCAGCATTACAAGCAGGCTAAAAAAGTAAACCGCAATAATTTTTCTTTTGCGTTCAGCCGAAAGATTGCTGACGATTATTAAGGGGGAATGCCTATATTTTTTTAGTTCTTTAATGTCTTTGGATAAAGGAGGTTTAATGCTTAACTAAGATGAAAAAAGATATTAGCCGTCGTGATTTTTTAAAGTATTTGGGAGCAGGAGCAGCTGGAACGGCTTTATTTGAGGGCGCCGGCGCAACGCCAGTTTTAGCTGGAGAAAATTCGCCTGATTTTGAAGCGGGCCCTTTTAAGTTAAAGAAGACCAAGGAAACTTCTTCCGGTTGTTCTTATTGTGGGTGCGGTTGCAGCACAATTGTTTATTCGGAAGGCGACAAGGTAGTTTTTATAGAAGGAGACCCTGACAGCCCTATTAACGAGGGGACATTATGTCCTAAAGGATCGGCTCTCACAGATGTCTATACTATTGTAGACAAAAAGAAAGGGCGCATCCTCAACCCGGGGAGGCTGACGCAAGTCCAGTACCGCGCTCCCGGCAGCAGCCAGTGGGAAATAAAAGACTGGGACTGGGCTTTTTCAGAAATTGCCAAGCGGGTAAAAAAGACTCGTGATGAACACTTTGAAGAAAAAGATGAAAAAGGGGTCACGGTTAACCGCTGCAAAGCCATCTGCCAGATGGGCAGCGCGAATATTAACAACGAAGAAGACTATTTGGTAAATAAGCTTATGCGCGGCTCCCTGGGAGTAATCGATCTTGACCACTGCGCCCGCCTCTGACACGCCCCAACCGTAGCCGGTTTGGCTGCTTCTTTCGGTCGGGGAGTAATGACCAATCATTTTGAGGATTACGTAAACAGCGACTATTTTTTAATCATCGGGGCAAACCCGGCGGAGGCTCACCCCATGGCCATGCGTCACATTGGCAAGGCCAAAGCAAAAGGCGCCAAAATTATTGTCGTTGACCCGAGATTTACAAAAACAGCCGCCCATGCGGATATTTACGTTCCTATTCGCCCGGGAACAGACATTGCTTTTCTTCACGGCTTAATCAACTATGCTATTCAAAACGATCTTTACCAGCATGAGTATGTGCTTAACTATACCAACGCGTCTTACCTGATCAACCCTGACTATAGCTTTACGGACGGTGTTTTTTCCGGCCTGGAGGAAAAAGACGGCAAGCTGTCTTACAATAATGCATCGTGGTCTTACCAGACAGACGGCGAGGATTTCCGAAAAGACCCGACTTTGCAGGACCCCCAGTGCGTCTGGCAAATAATGAAAAAACATGTTTCCCGTTACGACATCAAGACAGTCAGTAATGTTACGGGAACTCCGGAAGATACTTTACAGAAAGCTTACGCGCTTTACTGCAAGTCCGGCAAGCCGGAAGTGTCAGGTAATTTAATTTACGTATTGGGAATCACCCAGCACAGTTACGGGGCCCAGAACACACGGGCCACTTGCATGGTACAGCTTCTGCTGGGCAATGTGGGCCTGCCCGGCGGCGGCCTTAACCCTCAGCGGGGGCAGTCAAACGTTCAGGGCGCCTGTGACATGGGCATGCTGTGGAATAACGTTACAGGTTATCTGAAAGTTCCTGATGCGACAAAACATGCTACATATGAGGACTATTTAAAAGCAGAGTCACCCAAGACAGGGTACTGGTCCAACACACCCAAATTCATGACCAGTACGCTTAAGGCCTGGTACGGGGAAAAAGCAACCAAAGAAAACGATTTTTGCTTCGACTGGCTTCCTAAGACAGAAGGGAAAAGCCACTCCCACATGGATTCATATGCAGGCCTGGAAGAAGGAGAGATTAAAGGTGTCTTCTGCTGGGCCGAGAATCCGTCCGTAGCCGGACCCGACGCCTCTCACGAGGTCAAGGCCCTGGAAAAAGCGGACTGGATGGTCTGCGTCGATGTATTTGAAAACGAAACAGCCGCTTTCTGGAAGCGTCCGGGAGTAAACCCGGCTGATATACAAACTGAAGTTTTTCTGCTGCCGGCAGCCCATATATATGAAAAAAACGGAACGCGGACAAATAGTTCCCGTGACGTCCAATGGCGGTGGAAGGCTGTCGAACCGCCTGGGCAGGCAAAAAGCGATCTCTGGATTGCCGACCGGCTTTATAAAGCTATCCGCAAGGAATACGAAAGCGGCGGCAAATTTATCGACCCCATCATGAACCTGACCTGGAATTACGACAAGCCGGGACAGGACGAGCCGGATGTAGAAAAAGTAGCAATTGAAATTAACGGTTTCAAAGTAGAAGACGGCACAGTTCTGGGTACATTCGCCGACCTTAAAGACGACGGTTCTACAGCCTGCGGTGTCTGGATTTACGCAGGTTATTATTACGTTGATCCCAAAGAGACGGACCCGCTGCTGAAGGTGCCGGCCACCAAAAGACACGGCACGGAGGATAAAACCGGGCTTGCTATATATCCAAAATGGACTTTTGCCTGGCCCTTGAACCGGCGCATTGTTTACAACCGTTGTTCGTCAAACCCGGCCGGACAGCCCTGGAATCCGAAAAGAGCCTATATATTCTGGGACGGAGCAAAGTGGGTTACCCCCGATGTCCCCGATTTCGGCGCCAAGGACGCGAAGACAAAAGAGCCGAACCCGCCGGAAAAAACAGCCCATGCGCCTTTTATTATGACTGCTGACGGACAGGCACACTTTTTTGTTCCTTCCAGCCTTATATCGACTTCACAATTGAAGGAAGGTCCTATGCCGGAGCATTATGAACCGGTAGAAAGCCCGGTGAAAAATCCGATCAGTAAACAGCAGAACAATCCTGTGGCCAAAAAATGGAAGGGCGAATTTTCCAAGCTGGCCGAAGTCGGCAGCAAGGACTTCCCCTATGTGGCTACCACAGTGCATTATATCGAACATTATCAAACCGGCGTAAGAACCAGAAACAGCCCCTACCTGGTAGAGCTGATGCCGGAGCAGTTTGCCACTATATCGCCAGGCCTGGCCAATCAACTGGGAATAAAACCTGGTGATGATATAATTGTAAGCAGCGCCCGGGCGGAAATAACATGCAAGGCCAATGTCTTACCGATTGTCCAGCCCCTGGTTGTCAACGGCAGTCCCGTAGAAATTGTTTCCCTGCCCTGGAGCTGGGGCTTTATGGGATTGTCCAAGGGCGCGATTGGGAACGAGTTAACACCTTTTGTAGCTTGTCCTAATGTTACCGTTCCCGAATACAAAGCTTTTCTTGTTAACGTCAGAAAAGCATAACTAATTGGCTTTTCAGATTAACTAGCTAAAATGGAGGTGTAATAATGCCCAAAGGTGTCCTAGTGGATGTTTCCCGCTGCATTGGCTGCAGGAGCTGCCAGGTTGCCTGCAAATCGTGGAACGATTTGCCTGCCACGCAAACTGGATTCAGCAACAGTTGGGATAACCCCCCTGATTTAACTGCCACCAACTGGACGCGGGTAGGCTACCACCTGATTGAAAAAGAGGGCCAGTTGAAATGGCGTTTTGTCAAGAGACAGTGCATGCACTGCGACGAACCGGCATGTGAATCAGCCTGCTTTACCCATTCTTTTGTAAAGACAAAAGAAGGCGCGGTAATTTACAAGCCGACCGAACTAAAGAAGGATTACTGCGTCGGCTGCCGTTACTGCATGATTGCCTGTCCGTTTTCTGTGCCGAAGTTCGAATGGGATAAATCTTTTCCCTTTGTCCGCAAGTGCCGGTTCTGTTATGACCGTATAAAAGAAGGACTGGAGCCCGCCTGTGTATCAGCCTGCATATCTGGCGCGCTGAAATTTGGCGAAAGAGAAGAATTACTTGCTGAGGCTAAGCAAAGAATCGACAGCAACCCCAACTACCAGAAACGGGTTTATGGCGAAAAAGAATACGGGGGCACTTCCTGGATGTATATCTCCGATGTTCCCTTTGAGGACATTGGTTTCAAAGAAAATGTCTCCGAAAAACCAATTCCTTTATATTCCTGGAACGTTCTCAAGTGGACTCCCTGGATCTTTGTGGGCTGGGGAGCAATCCTGACTGCATTATATACTTATAACAAAAGACGGGCCGAAGTTCATCATGAGGAAGAAATGTATGCGCCTGTTCAAGATGAGGAATAAGGAGGTGCTCGTTTAGGTGGACTACAAAATCTGGCGTTTTGGAAAGTGGCATTTCCGGCTCACATCCACAAGATATGTTTTAATGGCTTTAGTGGCAATTATGGTTGTTGCGGCAATTTTCCGTTTTGTCCTCGGACTTGGAGCAGTAACCAATTTAAATGACCAATGGCCATGGGGATTGTGGATCGGCTTTGATTTACTCTGCGGAATCGCGTTGGCCGGCGGCGGCTTCAGCACTGCGCTGATCGTCCATGTTTTGCACAAGGAAAAATATGCGCCGATAGTCCGTGCAGCGCTTGTAACATCAATGCTCGGCTACATTATATCCCTGGTCAGCCTTTTCTTTGACATTGGAAGATGGTTTAATTTCTGGCGCCCCTTCTTTTACTGGGGATACCACTCCGTTCTGTTCGAAGTATTCTGGTGTATAGCCTTGTATACATTGATCCAGGTTCTGGAGTTCGGAGATATCTTCTTTGAAAGGGTAAAGTCCCGTCCGCTGAAAGGCATCCTGGAAAAATTAATGCCCTTCTTGCTGATTTTAGGAATTATCCTGCCTACCCTCCACCAATCGTCGCTGGGTTCGCTCTTCGTAGTAGCGGTAGACAAACTTAATCCCTTATGGTGGTCGATGATTATCCCGTTCTTCTTCGTCTGGTCAGCTTTCTTCCTTGGACCGGCAATGGTTACCTTTGAAGGCTCAATCGCTGCGAGGTCTTACGGGAGGCAGCCTGAAACGGAGGTTTACCAGAGCCTTACCAAGGTTACGCTTTGCATGCTAATTGTTTACCTGATTGTCAAGATAATTGATCTAAACTACCGCGGCGTATACTCCCTTGCCTTCAACGGTTCTTTCGAAAGCAACATGTTCCTTATCGAAATGATCGGCGGGATAATTATACCGATTATAATGTACGCTATCCCCTCCATCAGAAAATCCCAGCAGGGAGTTGCCATAGCGTCGTTTTTGGTAGTCGCCGGCGTGATCTTTAACCGTGTGAATGTCAACTTTACCGGGATGGCCCAGGCCGTGGGCGGAAGTTATTTCCCGAGCATCTGGGAATGGGCAATCACCCTTGGCTTCTGGAGCTTCCTGGTCCTGGCCTACTGCTTTATAGCTGAAAACTTTGCCATTCTTCCCAAAGAGGAACATGCGGGAGCAAAGGTATCTCACGCGCCGGGAAAGGGAATAGCCGGTTAGTTTTTCAAAAAAGAACCTAAAAAAAGCAGGGCGCCTTTTTTCCGGCGTCCTGCTTTTTATATTAAGTATTAATTTTATTAAGTATTAATTCTATGTTTTAACTCTTTTGATTAACTTGCTGAACTGCAGTTATATCCTTTTTAACCTCGGTTATATCCTTTGTAACCTCTTCTTTTATTTCATCGGTAACTTCTGTAACTTCGCTTAAACTCGAGGCCGTCGCCCTGCGAAATTCGTTTAGTGTCTTGCCCAGAGACCTCCCAACCTCTGGAAGTTTTCGCGGCCCGAAAATAATCAGGGCCAGTACTAAGATTAAGATAAGTTCAGGCATACCCATACTGGGAAACATAAAACCACTCCTTATGTCATTTTGCGAAATAATAAACAGATCATGCCCAACATGCTCAATATGGTATAATTCGTTGCGAAAGATCGAAATTCCTGCATCCTCTAAATTATTTCAGCAACGGTTTTCAATGATTCTTTGACAGGAGAGAAGTCCATTCTGTGGATTGGTGAAGGGCCGCGGGAAGATAATATCTTTAGATGCGCGGCGGTTGGGTAACCCTTATTCGTGTTAAAGCCATATCCCGGATAAATTTGATGGTAAACCTGCATGAGTTGGTCACGGGTGACTTTCGCCAGTATTGACGCCGCCGCTATAGAGGCGCTTGACCCGTCACCGCCGACAAGAGCCTGCTGGGGAATCTGTAACCCGTCTATATATGTCCTGCCGTCTATAAGCATATAATCAGGAACAGCGTCAAGGCCTTTAACCGCCCTTTTCATAGCTAAAACAGACGCCCAATGGATATTTATCCACTTTATTTCACAAACTGTCGCCAAACTCACCGACCAGGCTACGGCAGCTTTTTTAATCTGAAAAGCAAGTGTTTCCCTTTTTGCTGCGGAAAGTTTTTTTGAATCATCCAGCCCGTACAGCCTGATCTGTTCCGGCAGGATAACCGCCGCAGCGACTACAGGGCCTGCCAAAGGGCCTCGGCCGGCTTCGTCAACACCGGCTATAAAGGAATAGCCTTTAAGCTTGAGTTCCTTTTCATGACTGAGCAGGCTATTCAGTTTTTCCTGAAGTACGGCTTGGTCTTTCTTTTTCATTCGGCGACTCCAGAGTAATCCGGCCCAGCTTCCCTTCTTTAAATTCCTTTAAAATATGATCTGCGGTCCTTAACCTGTCAACATTACCACCGGCAGCTAAAAAGCCCCTCTTCTTTCCAATGAGTTTGATAAGATCACTAGTCTCTAAGGAAACTTCATCTATTCCGAAGCGCTCTTTTATCAAACCGGGTTTGTTGCAAGTAATCCACTCCAGCAGCCATTCGGAAACTTCCCCCGGATCAAAAACTTCTTTTTTTAAAGCTCCTGTAACAGCCAGTTTCATGGCCTGGTCTCTGTCGCTAAGCTTTGGCCACAAGATACCCGGCGTATCAAGCATTTCCAGCTTACCGCCGAAGGAAATCCATTGCGGGCCCCGTGTAACACCGGGATAATGGCCGGTACGCGCCGGCTTGTTGCCTGCCATTCTATTGATAAACATTGATTTACCGACATTTGGTATGCCTACTACCATACATCTCGGCAATGTACGCCTGCTGGATTTTCCTTTTAACAACAACCTTTTTTCTAATTCTAAACCTAAAGTGTTTATGATAACATTCATACCCCGTCCGCTGACCAGATCAACCGGCATGGCTACTATGTCATTATCCTTAAACCATTTTACCCATGTTTTTGTATGATGAGTGTCAGCCAAATCGGCCTTGCTTAGTAAAACAAGAACAGCCTTGCCACCAAGGCGGGATGTTAAGGAAGGGTTATTGCTGCTGGCTGGTATCCGTGCGTCCAGCATTACAAATACTGCATCCACAAGTTTAAGGTTCTTTTGGAGGTCTTTTTTGGCCCTGGCCATATGTCCGGGATACCAATTGATATTCGTGTCAGCCATTTTAGATATTATAAAAGCTTGGCCCTGGTAAACGGCCAGTATATTAATACAGCTTTGCCGATTATGTTTTCTTTGGGCAACGGCCCCCAAACCCTGCTGTCCTCGCTGTTTGGGCGGTTATCTCCAAGCATAAGGTAACACCCGTTAGGAACTATAACAGGTCCAAAATCATAATAACTCAAACCCTCGGGCAGGTATTTTTCAGGGGTTTCCTTTCCATTTATATAAAGACGGTTGTTTTTCAGGGCTACCTCCTCACCTGCAAAGCCAATCAATCTCTTAACATAGTCTTTACGGGGATCACGGGGGTACTTAAAAACTACAATGTCCCCCCGCTGCGGTTCACCAAGGCGGTATGCAATCTTACTTACAATTATTCTGTCCCTTACTAAAAGAGTGGGTTCCATTGATTGTGAAGGTATGAAAAAAGGCGCCAGCAAAAATAACCTGATTATTGTAGCCAGGATAACGGCAATTATTACTGATTCAAGTATTTCTGGAATCACAGGTTTTTTGGTTTCTCCTGCGGAATCCTGTTTGACAGGTTTATCTTTTTTCTTGTCCATTGCATACCCTTTCCATTTGAACATAAAAAAGGGGCTGTCCGGCAGTCCCTTTAGAACTAATTAACCTTTCTCCCGAATACGGGCATTTTTGCCTGTAAGACCCCGCAGGTAATACAACCTCGCCCGCCTCACGAAACCCTTTCGAATAACTTCGATTTTGTCTATTTTTGGAGAATTAAGAGGAAACGTTCTTTCAACCCCTACTCCATATGAAACCCGGCGCACCGTAAAGGTTTCTCCCAACCCTATACCCCGGCGCCTGATTACAACTCCCTCAAAAATCTGGATTCGTTCCCTGCTGCCCTCAATTACTCGGACATGAACTCTTACCGTGTTTCCCGGTTTAAAACCGGGTACATCTTTTTTTATCTGCTCCTGTTCAAAAGACTGCAGAAGATTCAACATTTAGCCCACCTTTCCCGGGTCTGTCTCTGTTTTGTGACTTTAAATAACAACGAATTATTATAACACAAGGTATTATCACCCTGCAAGCAATAATTCCCACGAGTGGCAGAAAGACAACTTAAACCATCGTATATCCTCCGCTGACGCTGATCGCCTGTCCCGTTACAAAACTTGCCCGATCGGAACAAAGGAACACCACCATATTAGCAATATCCTGCGCTGTGCCTAACCTTCGCAGGGAATATGCTTTCCTGGCTTTCTCCCTGATCTCAGGAGTAAACAGACCAGCCATTTCTTTCCACAGGCTAAATTCCCCATAACTGTCTTCCTCAACCGGAGGCGTAGAGGCAGGGCAAACTGAATTGATATTAATTTGATAACGCCCAACCTCTCTGGCCAGAGCTTTGCCTAAAGCTATGACACCGGCCTTGCAGGCGCCGTAGACAGCTTCTTTATATTCCCCCACCCTGCCGACGTCTGAAGCAAGATTAACTATCTTTCCGGATCTTTGCCCAATCATCACGTCAAGAACAGCCCTGGAACAGTTAATCACACCCCATAAATTGATGGCAATTTCTTTTTCCCACTCTGAGCGGGGTTTCTCTATAAACAGAAGGTCTCTTGTCCAGCCCGCGTTGTTTACCAAAATATCGATCGTAGGAAAAAGTTCCAGAACCTTTTTAACCATCGCCTCTACTGAATCATTATCAGTGACGTCAGTTTTAATCGATACGGCCCTACCGCCGAATAATTCGATTTCATTTTTAACTTTATCGCCCTGCTTTTCATCTATATCGGCAATTATTACGGCAGCTCCTTCCCTGCCCAGAGTATGCGCAATGCTCCGCCCGATATTTGAGCCCCCGCCTGTTACAATAGCAACTTTATTGTTCAATCCTAAATCCACCTGTGCATTCACCCTCTCACCTTACTATAATTAGTAATTAATACATAAACCATCCTCCGCTGATACAAAGACATGAACCGGTAATAAACCCTGCTTTCTCGGAACATAAGAATAAAATGGCATTTGCCATATCCTGAGGAGTGCCGTCCCTGCCCAGAATTTCCTGGCTTCTAATCTTTTGGAAGTATTCGGGCGGCTGCAGTTTGTCCAAAAAAGGATTATGGGCGAGGCCAGGCGCCACAGCGTTAACATTTATATTAAATTTACCAACCTGACGGGCAACAGCCCTGGTTAAGCCCTGAATTCCCGCTTTGGCCGTAACGTAGGCTACTCCTTCTTCTTTGCCTCCCAGCCAGGCGAGAACGGAAGACATGTTGACTATTTTCCCGTATTTCTGTTTCATCATAGTTGGAATGACTGCCCGGCAGCAATTAAATACTCCCTTTAAATTAGTGTCGATTATTAAATTCCAGCTCTCGTCATCCATCTCCCACACGGGCGAAGGTTTATCAATCCCGGCATTGTTGACCAAAATATCTATCCTGCCCCACTCCCTTAAGGTTTGGTTAACCATGCTTTCAACCTGTGCGGGTACCCGGACATCGCATTGAATTCCCAATGTTTTTACCCCGTACTCATTTATTATCTCATTGGCCACTTGCGCCGTCCTTTTAGCGTGAGCGTCGCTGACAACCACATTAGCCCCTTCTTTTGCCAGACTCCTGGCTGTAGCCTGCCCTATTCCCACTCCTGCCGCAGCTGTAACAACAGCCACTTTTCCTGAAAACTCACCCATTTATTTCTCAGCCCTCACTTCTACTTTAATCTGTCTTTTTATAAAAAATATTACTATAATTAAATAGAGTCAAGGTTTTATTTTAAGGAGGCAGTTAATTGATTAAAGTATTGGGAATATGCGGAAGCCCTGTAAAAGATGGAAATACCATGGCATTTATACAAGAAGTAATTAATTCAATACAAAGCAATGACGTCGAAGCAAAAATCATTAGTGCCGCTGATTTAACTATAAGCGACTGTAAACATTGTAATTTTTGCATACTCAAACAAACCAGAGAAAACATCTGCGGCGTTAAGGACGATATGGAAGCTGTTTACCCTCAGATCTTAGCGGCGGATATTATTATCATGGCTTCCCCGGTATATCTCCACAGGTTATCGGGTTATCTCGCCTGTTTTATGGACCGGCTGCGAGCGCTGCTGCACGGAAAAGTTTACAGCCATGCCTTAAGAGATAAAATAGGCGTAGCTTTGGCAGTTTCATGGTTTAGAAATGCCGGCCTGGAAACTGCTCTTTTGTCCATCACCGCGGGAATGATCACAATGGGGCTGATAACCATAGGAGGATTTCCGGGATACGGAGGCGGGGCTCTGAGCAGCAAAAACGGCACAGGTATTTTTGACGCAAAAAAACGATTAGGAGTACTAGAAGATGAATACGGCCTTGAAACCGGCAAAAAAACTGCTGCCCACGCCCTTGAACTGGCCAGAATAATCAAGGCGGGCAAAGAAGTAATCGCGCAAAACCAAACCGGCAAAAAAAGTTGTGAACCATCGGTTTATTAAACCGATGGTTCCCGTGACTTATTTTTTATTTTCCCTTATAAGCAGGTTTTCTTTTCTCAAGGAAGGCATTAACGCCTTCGCGCATATCTTCACTGTTCAAGATCGCTGCAAAATTAGCAGCTTCGAACTGCAAACCGGTTTTTAAAACCGGATCATAGTTAACGGAACGCATGGCCAACTTGACACCGTAGGGACCGTTTTTCATTATTTTCTTAGCCATCGTAACAGCGGCATCCTTTAACTGATCCGGGGAAACAACCTTATTGACCAAACCAATACGGTAAGCCTCGTTGGCGTCGATCATCTCTCCGGTAAGGATCATTTCCATCGCCCTGCCCTTGCCGACAAGTCGGGCTAAACGCTGTGTGCCGCCGTAACCTGGCATAACGCCGAGCGTTACCTCAGGCAGACCCACTTTGGCATTCTCAGAAGCTATTCTAATCGTGCATGCCATAGCAAGCTCCAATCCGCCGCCGAGGGCAAAACCGTTTACAGCGGCAATCACGGGTTTTTCCAGGCTTTCTATCGCATCCATGATACCTTGCCCGCGCTGCGAAAAATCGTAACCTACAGTTGATCCCACACTCAAAAACTCACTGACATCCGCCCCGGCAACAAAAGATTTTTCACCTGCGCCAGTCAAAATGATAACTTTTACGGCATCGTCCTTACCGGCTGCCGCTACAGCGTCATAAAGTTCGGAAATAACATCAAAGTTAAGGGCATTCATGCTCTTTGGGCGGTTTATGGTAATTGTTAAAATTCCTTCCGTATTCTCTGCCAGAAGATATTTGTATTCAGCCATCTCTCGCCCGGCCGTAAAAATACAAACCGGGTTTTCCCCCTCTCATATATTTATTGAAATCAAAAAACAAAATAACAGCTCTTTGGAGTGCCTCACCTCTTCCAAACCTACTTTTAATTACATGGTTTTCTCCGTTTGCTTTTCGATCTCCTTTTAATAATAAATAAATTTTTTGTAATTGCAGCAATTATTTTAGTTTGATTTTTTCCGTCCCGGGAATTAATTATGATAAAATATATTTTATTAACAGCCTGGGGGTAGAAAACTTGGATGCACGTGAGATGTCAGCAAGACTATGCAGCTGGATGCAGGATGAATTAGTTATGCGAAACAGCCGGGGTTATGTCTTCGGGCTAAGCGGAGGTATTGATTCCGCCGTTGTTGCCGCCCTTTGCAAGACTGCCTGCGGAGAAAATGTTCTGGGGTTGATTATGCCCTGTCACAGCAGCCCCCGGGATGAAAAAGACGCTGAACTTATCGCGGAATCTTTCAGCGTCAAAACAAAAACAATAATCCTTGACCATATTTTTGATCTTATGGTAGCAAAACTTACAGGGAAAGAATACAATCCCGGCCAAAAAGATACGGCAATCATTAATATCAAACCGCGTCTTCGCATGATAACTTCGTATTTTTTTGCGGCACGGAACCAGTACCTTGTTGCCGGGACCAGCAACCGCAGCGAACTGACAGTTGGTTACTTCACAAAACATGGGGACGGAGGTTCTGATTTGCTCCCCATAGGAAAGTTGGTTAAGTCACAGGTTTGTGAACTTGCCGAATATCTGGGCGTCCCCAAAAGTATAATAGAAAAACCGCCGTCCGCCGGCTTATGGAAAGGACAGACTGACGAAAGTGAAATGGGGATAACTTACCGGGAACTTGACGAGTATATTCTCACCGGAAATGCCGACCACAAAGTAAAAGATATTATCAACAACTTGGTTAATCGGAGCGCTCATAAAAGAGCGCTGCCGGTTCTGCCGCCTTTTTAAAGGAGGTTACTAATTATGTCCGGTCATTCCAAATGGTCGACTATTAAAAGGAAAAAAGCTAAAACTGACGCCCAGCGGGGCAAGATATTTACCTCAATTGCCCGTGAAATAATCATGGCTGTACGTCAGGGCGGCGCCGATCCAAATCATAATACTCGTTTAAAAGCTGCCATTTTACGGGCAAAAGAAGCCAACATACCTAATGAAAACATTGAAAGGGCAATTATGCGAGGTTCCGGCGCCTCCGGTGAAGGAGACTACGAAGAAATTGTCTATGAGGGATACGGACCCGGCGGGGCTGCAATCACGCTTAACATTGTAACATCCAACCGCAACCGCACGGCTGGTGAAATCAGGCACCTTTTTTCCAGAAGCGGCGGAAACCTTGGTGAAACGGGCTGCGTTTCCTGGATGTTTGAGAGAAAGGGATTAATAATAATTGAAAAGGAGAATTTTAATGACGAGGAAGCCTTAATGGCAATTATCCTTGATACCGACGCCGAGGACATGAAAGAAGAAAAAGACAGTTTTATAATTACAACTTCGCCCGGCAATTTTGAAGAAGTAAAAGACGCCCTTACCCGGCATGGAATCCCGCTTGCTATGACTGAAACAACAATGGTTCCTTTAAACACAGTTAGTCTCGGGGAAGCTGAAGCTGAACAAATGATAACTCTAATTAATGCCCTTGAGGAGCATGACGATGTTGAGGAAGTTTTTACAAATTTTGAGCAGGACGAATAAACAGGTCTGAATTCCCTTTATGGTATCTGTCGGCCGGATAATGGTAATAATATATAAACAACTCTTTTTAACTGGAGCGTTTATATGTTTAAAAAACTATTTTTCCTGGCCTTTGGTATAGCCGGAAGCCTTATCATAGCAGTTGCTGTCTACTATGGTTTGATTATTTTCCGCGAGCCCGCCTCCAAACCTCTTCTGTCTTTGTCGTCTCCCGCAGGGAAATCAAACCAGGCATTTATCACGGACGATAATTTTATACGTGAAGAATATGAATATCTTTGTGGAGATGTATATATAGTTTACCTTGGAAGGCCTTCGGATGATCTGGCGGGTATTACTTTTAACAAGCTAAGAGAAAGATACCCCGCTGAAGACGGATGGTCAATCGAAAAAGTTGAAAAAACAGTCGTCTTGGAAAAATTATGCAACGAGTTCTGCCCGGAACATAAGTCCTACCGGCATTTGGGAATCAATGAAGGCCGCCTTGCTGTTTATGAAGGACCGTTGGGATGCGACAAAGAACTTTTGAAAACTGAAAATATCACTGTTGAAAAATTACCTGCAAAATATCAGTTAGAACTTGAACAAGCGATGTCTTTTGAAAAACAGGAAACTGCCGTACAGGACCAGCTAAGAAAAGAATTTGAATTCTCAAGTGAGTCTTCCCTGCAAGCCGGATTGGAAAACCTTGACGAAACTATTTTGGGCGCCATCCAGCAGGGATTGCCCGGTAAATAGCGGGACATTTATCATGCCAAGAAGGAAAAATAGTCCGGGCTGTGGAAACTTTAGTAGAGTATTTTATTAAAAGAGGCCTGGAAGATTGCATATTATCGGTATAGATCCGGGTTTGGAGCGGATGGGTTTTGGAATAGTTCAAATGACATCCAGGAAGCTTATACCGGTCGAATATGGATGCATACAGACAAATAAAAACCTATCTGTATCTTCACGTCTTAAACAAATCTACGAAAGCCTGCAGAAGATACTGGAAACTCATCAACCATCCCACTTTGCAATTGAGAAATTATTTTTTAACAAGAATACAAAAACTGCTTTATCTGTTGGAGAAGCACGCGGCGTTGCGCTTTTAGCGGCGTCTGTTGCCGGCCTCCGCATCTTCGAATATACACCGCTGCAGGTTAAGATAAGCGTAGCGGGATACGGAAAGGCGACCAAGCAACAAGTTTGCTATATGGTTAAAGCTATTTTACAACTAAACACCAATCCAAGCCTGGATGATACAACCGATGCACTAGCAGTCGCAATATGCCACGCACAAAACACGATAAGCAATAAACTGATTAACATATAATCCTAAATTGAGGCTGTTGTAAAATGATTTCTTTTCTTAAAGGAATCCTGGATTCAGCACAGGATGAAACAATCGTTATAGATGTTAATGGAATAGGTTTTTCGGTGCAGGCTGGAGCCGCCACAATCAGGCGCATGCCCCCTATCGGGCACGAGGTAAAATTATACACCTATCTTCATTCCAGGGAGGAAGGCCTGTCGCTTTATGGTTTTTACGAACAAAACGAACTTGAAATTTTTCGCCTGCTTATCGGAGTTGCCGGAGTGGGACCAAAAGCCGCTACCGTTCTGCTTTCATTTTTTAATCCTGAACAGCTAAAAATCACAGTAGCCCGGGGCGATGTCGGGACATTAAAACAAGCGCCCGGAATTGGCAAAAAAACTGCCGAAAGGATAATACTCGAATTAAAAGAAAAAATATTAAAAATCATACCGCCCGAAAAAGCCGGCCTGTCTGATTTTAATTCTGAAGGAAATGACGCTTTAGCCGCCCTGTCAACCCTAGGGTACAGTGAGGCTGAAGCACAAAAGGCAATCCGTCAGGTGCTTGAAGAAGGTGCGGCAACCAATCTTACATCAGCCGAACTGGTGCGGGCTGCTTTAAAAAAAATAGGCGGCTGAAAATAATATAGGGGAGCCTTATCATGTCAGAAAGAATTATCTCAGCTGTATTTTCCACGGAGGACCATGAGGAAATTAACCTCCGGCCGCGCAGTTTAAAAGATTTCATCGGGCAGGACAACCTAAGGGAAAATATAGGTGTTTTCATCCAGGCAGCCAAGGATCGCCGTGAGGCTCTTGATCACGTTTTGCTTCTGGGGCCTCCGGGACTTGGGAAAACTACCCTGGCCTGGATTATCAGCGGTGAACTGGGTGTAAATCTAAGAATTACATCAGGCCCGGCCATCGAAAGACCCGGTGACTTAGCTGCAATTCTAACCAGCCTTTCACCGGGTGATGTGCTTTTCATCGACGAAATTCACCGGCTGAGCAAGGCTGTGGAAGAAGTATTATACCCTGCCATGGAGGATTTCGCCCTGGATATTGTTATCGGTAAAGGACCGGGCGCCCGTTCCCTCCGTCTTGACTTGCCGCGTTTCACGCTTGTCGGGGCGACAACCAGGACAAGCCTTTTGACTTCTCCTCTGCGCGATCGTTTTGGTGTAATCAGCCGTCTGGATTTTTATGAATTAACAGATATAAAAAAGATTGTCCTGCGTTCAGCGGGCATACTAAAAATATCTATTGAAGACGACGGGGCTGCTCAAATTGCCTTAAGATCAAGGGGCACACCCCGGGTGGCTAACCGTTTGTTAAAGCGGGTCCGTGATTATGCCCAGGTCAAAGCCAAAGGAATAATTAACCGGGAAATAGCCATTCTGGCCCTCGATTTCCTTGGCGTAGACCCACTGGGCCTTGATCCTGTAGACCGAAAGCTGCTGCAAATAATTGTTGATAAATTCAACGGAGGCCCGGTAGGTTTGGATACTATCGCCGCGGCGTTGGGTGAAGAATCAGCAACCCTGGAAGAAGTTTACGAACCCTACCTGATGCAGGCAGGATTGCTTAACCGGACACCCCGGGGAAGAATCGCCACTTCGAAAACATACACTCATTTGGGGGCAGTTCCCGAAGATAAAAATCAAAGGCAGGTAACTATCTGGTAGGAGGTCTTTAATCTTGCAGCTGCTGCTTCATATATGCTGCGCTCCCTGCTCCATATATCCGCTTAAATACCTTACAGAAAACGGTATCAGCGCACAAGGTTATTTTTACAACCCGAATATTCACCCTTATCAGGAATGGCTCAGGCGGAAAGAAACTTTGGAAAACTACTCCCGTACAACCGGAACCAAAGTAATTTTTGATGAAGGCTACCAAATGGAATATTTCCTAAGGGAGACAGTATACAGAGAAAATAACCGCTGCCGTTTTTGTTACTGCCTTCGTTTAAAACAAAGCGCTCAAATAGCAATCAAAGAAGGTCTTGACGGTTTTACCACCACTCTTTTGGTTAGCCCTTTCCAGAAACACGATTTAATCAGGGAAACAGGGGAAACCATAAGCCGGGAATTGAACTTTCCATTTTATTATTTTGATTTCCGGCCTGGTTTTAAAGAAGCTACTTTAATTTCAAAACAATTAAAGATGTACCGCCAGCCATATTGCGGCTGCATATACAGTGAAAAAGAAAGATATTATTCCAAAAAGCTTAACAGAAACGGTGGTGAAAAAGCCTGATGCCAGACCTTGGGGGATACCTGGGAAGGTTATTATTAGCGGCCGGTTTCCTGTTAATCCTGCTTGGCGGTCTGTTAATTGCTTTAAGCAAAATAAAATTTATCAATCCAGGGCTGCTTCCAGGGGATATTTTTATCCAAAAAGGAAACCATTCTTTTTATTTTCCTATTATCACATGCCTGCTGCTGAGTATTCTCTTAACCGTTTTAGCAAACTGTTTTTTCAGAAAGTAAAAGGAGCTATGCTTTTGTAGCAAAAACATGATTGCCGATGCAGCCAATTACCGGAAGATTACGTATCCACTGATCCGAAGCTATTTCAGGATTATAAAAGAACAAAGCCCCACCGGTAGGATCCTCGCCCATTACAGCCTGAATCGCGGCATTTACGGCGGTTTCGTCAGGGGTCAGGTTTATCGAACCATTGGCTACGGGAGTAAATTGATAAACATAATCATTGCTCTGCATAATTACATCTTTTATGCTTTTGGGGAAAGCAGGGTTATCAACCCGGTTTAAAATAACCGCCCCAACAGCCACCTGTCCCGTAAAACTCTCCCCGCGTGCTTCCGAGTAAATTGCTTTGGCAAGCAGCATCACATCTTCCCTGAAAATGCTTCCGCGGGAAAGAAACGCAGGAGAAAAACTATTTTTCCTGCCGGGTATAATAACAATTTCACCGGGCTTGATTAAAGTACCATGCAGTTTATTAATCTTTATTAAATCTGCAAGAGAAACATTGAAATCCCCCGCAATGCCCGATAAAGTATCCCCGGTTTTTATTCTATAGCTGATCAGGTACCGGCAGTCCGTTAATTTTTTTTCTTCAGCCCAGCATTGATAACACGCGCATGTAACTATGAAAATGATAAAGAAGATCATCATGGCCGGTTTCAACAATCTTATTTTAATCACCTTCTTCTCCTTTCTAAAATAGATATTTTTTCACTGAAAAAACCTTTACATACATGTATTATATTCCATATATAACATAATATACCTGATTGCATATATTCAATAAATTGATTAAAATGGAAGGATAAAAAAGTTTTTACAACGATCTTGCAAAAGGGGTGTCGTAATTGCGCAAATACCTTGTCTTACTTGTAATATTATGCCTGTTAATAACTATGCCCGGAACCTTATCAGCATTCGCCCAGCAAGAGCCCTCCGCAGCCGGAGCGGCGCAGCCTGAAGCAACCGGCCTTTCCCTAAAACAGGCTGTAGATCTTGCCCTGGTCCATAGTGAATCGGTGCAAAAAGCCGTCAAAGAAATTGACCGCACCAAGGATTTACGCGAAGTAAGCAGCGAGCAAATTGATTATGTCCCTTCACAAACTTCAGGAAACCCACAGCTTGAGATTACCTGGAGCAAACTTCTCGCTGACGATCTCATCTGGCGCATGTCTAAAAAGGAATTAACTGTTGAGCAGGACAAAGTAACTTTGAAGGCCTGCCAAAAATATTGGGAAATTATGACAGATATTGACAAAGTCAATGCAGCTCAGGATGCGGTCACAAAAGCTCAATGGGACCTTCGTATTGGTAAGGCTTCCTTTGTTGTAGGGATGATCTCGCAGCCGGCCCTTTTAGCTATCCAGGCCCAGGCTTCCCAGGCCGATGCATCTCTGACGGCAGCTAAAAATGAACTGGACAACGCATATCTGTCTTTTAACCAACTTATCGGCGCAGCCATAACGGAACGGCCGAATTTGACTGATACGCTGAACTATGTTCCCCTTTCCGTGGACAATCTGGATAATGAGGTAGGCAGGATTGTCAGTGGGAGCCCCAGTGTCTGGCTTGCCCAGGAATCAGTTACACTTCAAAGTTATTATAAGGATATGATTATGTATAAAGGAGAATATACGCCTTATGATGCCAGAAAGATAGAAGTTGAGCAGGCTGAACTTAATGCCGCAAGCGCAAAAAAGATAATGGAAGAAATTACTCTCTCCTTGTACTATAATATTAAAACACTTGAGGAAACACAGGCAGCATTACAGGAAAGCATTAAGGCGTCTGAGGAAAACCTTCGTATCTGCAAATTAAAATTTGAACTTGGCATGGTTACCAGCGCGGATGTAACTGCTGCACAGGCAACGCTATCTGATTTAAAGCAAAAATATATTAAAACCATAACCCAACACGCTTACCTCAAGCTTGCTTTTGTAAAGCCGTGGGCACATGTAAGCCTTTCCACATCCGGATAAAATAAATTACAGCAAGCTTTTAAAAAAATTGGCGCATTTTTTTCGCTAATTTTTTTTCGCTTATTTTCACGAAAAGAATCTTTAAAATGATCGGGAGATTGGTAAAATACCTATTACCAATTGATCATCTGCTGATTATTTTAAAGGTACAATTTATCGAAGCTTCTTTCACCTTCTAAAAAAGCTAATTTTTTATGTTCATAAACTTCTTGTACAGTGGCAATAATAAAAAAGATTTCTTCGCATTTTATTCCATTATGCTTTGCTTTTAATGGGCAGGGATATTTATAAACAAAGGGAGGTTATTAAGTGACGACATTTTTTTTGCCCTGGACTATCGTGATGATTGCAATTATTACCATTGTCTTTTTGGGGATCAGAAAAAATCGCCTCAAAGCGATGGAACCATCACCGGTAGAAGGTATCAACCAGGTTATTCCTGATTTAAAAGAAGAATTCTCTTCTGAACTAACACCATCTGTTCCTTTTCCGGAACATCAGCTTCCAAAAGAGGAACTGCCGCATTCCTACGGGATCGACCGGATGGTGCTTTTGGCCAGAGATCCATACTGGCTTTATGCTTACTGGGAAGTAACAGCAACAAAAATGGTAGAGTTTACTTCAACGCATGGCGCCTGGGAAACCTCTTGGCCGGTGCTCAGGGTATACGATGTAACAGGGATCGCTTTTAACGGGCAAAATGCAAATCAATATATCGATATTGGAATAAATGATCAGGCTGATAATTGGCACATCAACTCAGGGGAACCCGATCGCACGTTCTGCGTTGATCTCGGAAGACAGTTTCCGGATGGCCGTTTTATAACAATTCTTCGTTCAAATACAGTAACAACTCCCCGGGCTTCTCTTTCTGACCGTGAAGACGAAGAATGGATGTGGATAGAGGGAATTTACCGTTCAATCCGGTACCAGTATGGTATAAGTTCTCCGCTTTTTGCTGAAGAAATAGCCGAAAGAGCCAGGACAATACCGCTTGAGGTTAGTTCCCCCGGCCATTGGCCAGAATATTAATAAAAAAAGATCTTGGG
>DFZT01000041.1:21854-36755 GCA_002382755.1 Firmicutes bacterium UBA4049
TTAACAATTTCTCTTTCTCCTCCGCTGGTTTCTATGTTCGCTGATTCACTGCTGCAGCAGCGTTATTTAAATTATCTGAACAAACAAATCGAACTGGCGGATAAGGAAACTCAACGCACTTTATATACGCCTTTTCATGAAACAGCGCTGGTCTACCAGGGAAGATTAAATCAATCCCGCCGCATTTTTTCAGAATACAACTGCAACCTGGTTAACGCTTTCAAAAAACATCAGGATTCCGGAAGGCTTGAGCTTATTACCTGCGCGGGAACCCATGGCTATCTGCCATTATTGATGACCGAGCCCGAAGCAGTGCGCGCTCAGGTTGCTATGGCAGTAAATCTGCACAAGAAATATTTCGGAAGGAATCCTGCCGGCATCTGGCTGCCTGAATGCGCTTATACGGCGGGGCTTGATGATATTTTGAAGGAATTTAACCTTCGTTTCTTTTTTCTTGATACGCATGGAGTATTGTTTGCTTCACACCGCCCCCGCTATGGTGTTTTTGCTCCGGTTTACTGCCCGTCGGGGGTTGCAGCCTTTGGGCGTGATCCCGAATCATCAAAACAGGTCTGGAGCGCGAAAGAAGGCTATCCGGGGGATTATGACTACCGTGAATTCTACCGCGATATCGGTTTTGATCTCGATTACGATTATGTAAAACCATATATACATCCTGACGGAATCAGAATCAATACAGGATTTAAATATTACCGGATTACAGGAAATTCTCATCATAAAGAACCCTACAACCCGGGGCAGGCACAGGAAAAAGCAGCCTTACACGCCGGAAACTTTATGTTCAACAGAGAAGCCCAGATCAAGCACCTTAGTTCCCTGATGGACAGACTGCCTATTATTGTCACGCCGTACGACGCTGAGCTGTTCGGACATTGGTGGTTTGAAGGTCCCCAGTGGCTTGAATACCTCATTCGCAAGATGCGTTATGATCAAGATACCGTTGAGTTAACGACACCCAGCAGATATCTTGACGAATACCCCTGCAACCAGGTCGTCACTCCGTGCGCGTCAAGCTGGGGCAATAAAGGCTATAACGAAGTCTGGCTCTGCAGGGCAAATGACTGGATTTACCGGCACCTTCATCTCGCCGCGGTAAGAATGGTTGATTTGGCCAATTCTAATCCTGAAGCAAGCGGGCTGCGTCACCGGGCATTAAATCAGTCTGCAAGAGAGTTGATGCTGGCTCAAAGCAGCGATTGGGCTTTTATTATGTCCACGGGAACAATGGTGGATTATGCTGTTAAACGCACCAAAACCCATCTTCAAAACTTTTTAAGGCTTTATGACGAAATTAAAAACAACTATATAAGTGAAGACTGGCTGAGAACACTGGAAGAAAAAAACAATCTCTTTTCGGATATTGATTACAGCCTGTACAAGAAAGCCTAGCCTTTATTATTAAGTGAAGAAAGTGAAGACCCAGCTCTCAAGGCTGGGTCTTACTTATTCAAGCTCTTAATTCTGGATTTTTTTTAGCTTCTATCATTTTTAGCTTCTATCAACTATTTCACTAATTTTTTTAATATACATATCCGCTAAAGACTCGGCAATCTCCATAGACGATCCTTCACTGAAAACCGTGCAAACCGGCTCTTCCGGATCAGGAAGCACTAAAGCCCATCCGTCATCGTGAAATACTTTTACGCCGTCTAAAAGCTGAGTTTCTCGATTTGTGTCAGTCAGAACACGTATTACACGCCCCTTTGCTTCCCAAGGTACGGAAATTTCCTTTTTGCTCACAAAAAAAGAAGGGATTTCATCGACAAGTTCACCGAGAGAAAAACCTTGCTGAACAGCAAAACCAAGTATTCCAAGAAGCGCGCCTAGAGCATCGAAATTTAATATAAACTGTGATAAGCCGCCGCTGTATTTTATACAGCCATGGTCCTGCCCGAGAACTTTTTCAGTCAAATCCTGAACTGCCGTCTTAGTCCTGATCACCTTGCCGTTGTACTGCATGGCCAGATTTTCAACAACCCGGGGCGCAGTGACAGGCACAAATACAGGCCCTCTTTCCGATTTCAAGATAATCAATGCTGCCAGTACAACAAGCATATTATCCTGAATCAATCTGCCGCGTTCATCTATCAGGACAAGATGATCGGCATCCGGATCAATCATGACACCCGCCCATGCTCTTTCGTCGCAAACCATGCTTGAAATAATGGGCAGCTTTTCAGTACATTTTTCCCAACTTAACATTGCTCCTTCAGGCCCGGAAAGGTTTAAGTTTTTGAAGGTAAGATTTAAGGATTTACCCAGTGGAGTGATATATTTTAGAAGGTTCTGATCACAGGCCAAAATTAAATTTAAGCCCGTCTTCCGGATTAACTCAACATCAACTACTTTAAGTAATTCCTGTAAATAAAGATCTGTTATTTCCCGCGCATATTCTCTAAACCGGACATGAGCTATATCCACTCTGGGAAAGTCATCACGGAAAAGTATATTTTCTATTTTTCTTTCTATGCCCCGTGAAATATTTCCGCCTTTTGCGTTGAAAAAGAGAATTGATACATGTTCTGGATTCCTTTGGGATACTTTGATATGCACACCCCCGGCAAGACCGAGGTTTGAAACTGCAAACCGGTGCAAAGGAGTAATTACAGTTCCCAAATCGTAAACCACTGCGCCTGTTGACTGCATTCCGCTGGCCAGGGCTTCTTTCAACATCTGCGCAGGAGGATAATTGTCAGCGCTTACCGCAACTCGCGATTCCGCCCCCAGTACAGTACAGAATGCGGCGCCCAGACGGCAGGACAGTTCTGCTGTAACTTCAATATTGAACATCCCTGTGACTCCCTCTAAGCCGAAAAGCTTTCTTGACCAGATGACGCCCCAAATAAGGCTGTTGTTTACAATACTGCCGGCTTCAGTCTGTTTGTTGGGCCAGATTTTAACTTCAGGCCTTACTATGCTGCGTTCCTGAAGAACTGAATCACTGCCTATTACAGCCCCTTCATATATTTCAGAGTTCGATCTTACTTGTACCCTGCTGCATAATACCGCGCCCCTTAAAGCTGTTCCCGGGCCAAGGTATACATTATTCCACAGAACACTTTGCTTAACCGAAGCTTTTTCCTGAATAAGGCACCCGGCGCCAATAGTCGTGTAAGGCGAAATCTTAACTCCGGCTCCGATACAACAGCCGTTTCCAATCAGTATCGGCCCTTCCAGATCGCATTCTGCATGAAGGTCAACACCCTCCCCGATCCAAATTCCGGGTTCCACCTGTCTGGCTGAAATACCTGTGTTTACTTTTCCGGCTAAAACGTCATGATGCGCTTGTACATATTGCTGAATGTTGCCTATATCGCACCAGTATCCGGGCAGCACAACTCCGAAAAGGGGCTTTTTGTCCCGGAGCAGAAGGGGAAAAAGATCCTGGCTAAAATCGAACGGCCGATCATCTGGTATGCAATTAAGAACTTCCGGTTCCAATATATAAATCCCGGTATTTACAGTATCACTGAACACTTCTCCCCAGGCAGGCTTTTCTAAAAACCTGATAATTGTTCCATCTTGTTTCGTGATTACGACTCCGTACTCCAAAGGGCAGCCTACACGTGTAAGAACCAATGTTGCTATTGCTCCCCGCTTGCGGTGAAAAGCCACAGCCTCTGACAAATCCAGGTCGGTAAGAGCGTCGCCGCTGATAACAAGAAAGGTTTCGTCAAGAAAACCCCGGGCATTTTTTACACTTCCCGCCGTGCCCAGTGGTTTTTCCTCAATAAAGTATTGTAAATGAACACCTTGCTCGGAACCGTTGCCAAAATAACTGCGAATAAATTCAGGCTTGTACTGCAGTGTGACACCTATGTTGTAAAGTCCGTGTTTTTTTAGAAGTTCAATAACGTGAAGCATTATCGGCCTGTTTACTACCGGCGCCATCGGCTTTGGACGTCCGCAGGTTATGGGACGCAGGCGTGAACCTTCGCCGCCCGCCATTATTATAGTTTTCATTTGAACACCTCCTTCAATTCTGATCAGGCCCGTGCTAAGAGCCTGCTTACACGGCCAAGAAAATGTCTTGGCTGTGCTGTCACTTCATGCCAGGGCGTATTTCTGTATTCGTTAAAAACTTCCTGATATACCTGACGTGTTTGTAAAGCTATCTGCTGCCAGTTAAACTCTTTCTGCACCTTTCGGAAGGCGTTGAAACGCAGTTCCTCCCTTAACCGAGCATCCTGCAGCAGGCTTATAATTGCTTCAGCCAGGGAACCTTTATCACCCGGGTTGGCCAGAAGGCCGTCAAAACCATGTTCAATAATTTCCGACAGGCCGCCTGTATTGGAAACAACTACCGGCGTTTTTGAAGCCATCCCTTCCAGGGCGACTATGCCGAACGGTTCATACAGGCTCGGGAACACAGCCACATCCGCCCAGTTATAAAGGCAGTTGCGCACATCGTCATTAATATAGCCGGTGAAATAGACCCTGTGGGAAATCCCCAGATAGTTGGCCTGATTGCGCAGTTCCATTTCATAAGGCCCTTTGCCGGCAATAACAAATTTTGTTTTTGGACGCTGCTCAATAATTTGTGGTATCGCATCAAGCAATACCTGGACTCCTTTTTCACGTACCAGACGTCCAACATAAAAAACTATCTGTTCGTCAGCAGCCGCGTACATATTCCGCTCCGCCCTTATTTTCTTTGCATTAAACCTCTCCGGCACAACACCGTTTACAATTACACGGATTTTATCTTCCGGCGCTTGGAAGACGAAGCGTACCTCTTTTTTCATAAACTTGCTGCAGCAGATCACACGCCAGGCCTCGTATGCCTGCCACCATTCCACGCTGCTGATATACCGCTGGATATTATTGTGCAGGCCGTGGTTGCGCCCATATTCGGTCGCATGGATGGTAGCTACCAGAGGCAGATGATAAGCGTGTTTTAATACTCTTGCGGCATACGCAACCAGCCAGTCGTGAGCGTGAATTATATTTGCCCATTCCAGTTCATTCAGCAACGGAACAGCTTTCTCCAGCATAGCCATGTTTAACTGCATAACCCAGGCGACAAAATCATTGGAAGGCAGATGATAAGGAAATACGCGGTGTACATTGACACCGTTTACATTTTCAAATTCCTTCATCCCCGGATCCCCGCAGGTAATCAAATGGACTTCCTCTCCAAGAGAAGCTAAAGATGAGGTTAAATCATAAACATGAGGCGCTATTCCCCCAACTGCCTTTGGGGGAAATTCCCAAGAAAGCATAACAATTTTCATAATTTAGGATCCTCCGGAAATTTTTTATCTTTAAAATGACCTTTAAAATACTTACGTTTTGCTAGTTATTATTTTTGATTTCTGGATTTTTTATACAAAAAAAAGGAACTGCCCAAAACTATTTGGACAGTTCCTTAAACTGGCAACTGCGGCTTTATTATACGGTTGTGTTTCGTCAGGTTATTTTTATTTTACTTTTTACAGCTTACTACTTTTTACAGCTTACTTATTATAGCGTCAGCCATTTCACTTGTTGATGCGCTCCCGTGGAGATCATATGTTAAATGCGCAGCTTCAATCAGCACCTCTTCAACCGCTCTTGTTATCCGATCCGCGGCGTCATTTTCCCCAATATGCTTAAGCATCATAATACCGGAGAGAATAATCGCCAGCGGGTTTACCCGATTAAATCCCGCATGCTTTGGCGCACTCCCGTGTACCGGTTCAAACACTGCGGCTTCAAAGCCAACGTTGGCGCCCGGGGCAACGCCCAGGCCGCCGACCAGCCCTGCGCAAAGATCGCTGATAATATCACCGTAAAGATTAGGGGCAAGCAGGACATCATAATTTTCGGGCGCCTGCACGAGTTTCATACACATTGCGTCAACAATCATTTCGTCAAACTCAATCTCCGGGTAATCCTTACGCACTTCTCTGGCGCATTCCAAAAAAAGACCGTCTGTAAACTTCATTATATTGGCTTTATGTACGACAGTAACCTTCTTGCGTTTCTCTTTTTTGGCCATTTCAAAAGCGTGGCGGGCTATATTTTCCGATGCTTCTCTTGTAATAATTTTAATGCTTTCGGCGGCATTCTTACCTACCCTGTGCTCAATACCCGCATATAAATCCTCGGTATTTTCCCTGACAACAATCAGATCAATATGATCGTAACGGCTCGAAATGCCCGGCAGACTCCTGGCAGGTCTGATATTCGCATACAGGTTAAGTTCCTGACGCAAAGCTACGTTGATACTGCGAAAACCCGTTCCTATTGGTGTGGTAAGAGGGCCTTTTAAAGCCACCCGGTTTCGTCTGATTGATTCCAGCACATGTTCCGGCAAGGGTGTGCCGTATTCGCCGATAACTCCTGCTCCCGCCCGAACAATTTCCCATTGTATACTTACGCCGGTAGCTTCAATTACCCTGCGGGCAGCCTCGGCTATTTCAGGACCAATACCGTCTCCCGGAATCAATGTAATTTCGTGTTGAGCCACTCCGATGCCTCCAGCTTAATTATTTATCTTTCCTCATTAAAAATTAAAAGTTAAAATCGCCATACTTTTTAAAATGGGCGCTCAAACCGCCGTCGTTTAAAATTTTAATCATCACACCCGGAAGCGGTTTGATAGGAATGGAAACGCCGCTGCTTTTATTTTTAACAAAACCCTGGGAAAGATCGACTTCTAAAACGTCGCCTTCATTAATTAAATCTGTATCGCATTCAACAACCGGTAAGCCTGTGTTTATTGCGTTGCGGTAAAAAATTCTGGCGAAGGACTTGGCCAGAACGGCGCTGACTCTAGCATATTTTATGACCAGAGGCGCCTGCTCCCGTGAAGAACCGCAGCCAAAGTTTGTCCCGGCCACTATAAAATCACCCGGTGTTACTTTGCTGCTGAAATCGGGATCCAGATCCTCCATAACGTGACTGGCCAGCTCAACCATGTCCAGGGTTTTAAATTTGTATTTTCCTGAAATTATATAATCAGTGTTGATATCGTTGCCGAACTTATGGGCATTGCCCTCGAAGAACATTTAAGTCACCTACTTTAAAAATTCTCTTGGATCGGTAATTCGTCCAGTAATTGCAGAAGCTGCAGCTGTTGCCGGAGAGGCCAAATAAATGAAAGCTTTCGAATTCCCCATCCGCCCCTTGAAGTTCCTGTTGGCTGTTGAAATAACAACCTCGCCGTCAGAGGGCACGCCATTATGGGTTCCGACGCACGGGCCGCAGCCAGGCGTTACAAAAGCAGCCCCGCTTTCGATCAACGTTTCAGCGATCCCTTCTCTTATCGCGTCCAGCATTATTTTTCTTGAAGCCGGGACTACAATGAGCCGGACGTCTTTATTGCATTTCCGTCCTTTCAAAATTCCGGCGGCAATCCGCAAATCCTCCAGACGGCCGTTTGTACAGGTGCCGATAACAGCCTGGTGGACTACTGTATCTGACACTTCCCCGACCGGGCAGACGTTGTCAACGGTGTGCGGCTTGGCCACATGCGGCTCAAGTTTACTCGCGTCATATTCTTCAATTCTGAAGTACCTGGCGTCAGGATCCGGTTCCACAGGCTGGTATTTCTTGCTTGTATAATTACTTAACCATGAAAATGTTTTCTCATCCGCGGCCATCAGGCCTGCTTTGGCGCCCATTTCAACCGCCATGTTGGAGATAGTGAAGCGGGCTTCCTGGGAAAGGGCTGAAATTGCCTGCCCGGTATACTCTACCGATAAGTAAGTGGCGCCATCTGCAGTTATCTGGCCTGTAAGATACAATATTAAGTCTTTTGAATACACGCCTGGAGGAAGTTCTCCATGACAGATGATTTTCAAAGTATCGGGCACCTTAAACCACATCCGTCCTGAAATAAGCGCGGCAGCCAAATCCGTTGAGCCGACCCCTGTTGAAAAAGCGTTTAAGGCGCCATATGTACAGGTATGTGAATCTGAACCGATAACCAGCGAACCGGGCCCTACAGCGCCTGTTTCCGGTATAAGCTGGTGACAGACTCCCTCCCCAACGTCGCAGGTATAAATTTCCTTCTGACGGGCAAAGTCCCTCATCATTTTATGAAGCGCCGATACCCCCTCGTTAGGACTGGGGGAATTATGATCAATCACAAAAATAACTTTCCCGGAATCAAAAATCTTTTCCCCGCCCATTTCCTGAAACGCCTTTATTGTCAAAGGGGAGGTGCCATCCTGGCCCATAATGAAATCTACTTCAGCTACAACAAGATCATTTGCATATACCTGAAAATTACTGTGTGCAGAAAGAATTTTTTCAATAATTGTTTGACCCAACTTGTTACCTACTCTCCAAAATAATCTTCATAAATATACATTAATTCTTTATCGAACAGGGGACGTTTTAAAGAAACACAATAAGACCTGACTTTAGCAAGCAGTTCCTGTGCCTTAAATTCACTAAGGTGGATACCGTATTCCGAAAATTTAGCCTTCAGAGCCGCTGTGCCTGAATGTTTCCCAATCACAATCTGCCGCTGCAAACCAACCTCTTCCGGGTGGAAGGCTTCATAAGTCTTAGGATTCTTCATCATTCCGTCCGCATGAATACCCGACTCGTGGGCAAACATATTAGCGCCCACAATAGCTTTCCAGGGAGGAAGTTCCCTTCCCGACGCACGGGAGACATAATCAGACACCTCGTGCAGCATCTCCGTTTTAAAACATAAATCCATTTTCATAATGTGCTTTAAGGCCATCACTACTTCCTCAAGCGCTGCGTTGCCGGCCCGTTCGCCAAGACCGTTGACAGTTACGCCAACGTAGTTTGCGCCTGCCTTTACACCGGCTATTGTGTTTGCCGTCGCCATACCAAAGTCATCATGAGTATGCATTTCGACCTCTATTTGCGCTTTTTCAATTATTGTTGAAACGCGTTCATATGTCGTAAACGGATCAAGTATTCCAACCGTATCGCAGTAGCGCAAACGATCCGCGCCTGCTTCCTTGGCGGTCTTTGCATATTGGATAAGAAAATCCATATCCGTGCGGGAAGCGTCCTCGGCATTTACGGAAATGTACATTCCATGCTTTTTCGCAAACTCCACGGCGCTAACCATCTTTTCCAAAACCCATTCGCGGCTTGCCTGCAGCTTATACTTGATATGAATGTCTGACGTAGAAATTGAAATTGCCACAGCATCTACGCCGCATTCCAAAGAAGCTTCGATATCGCTGATCACCGGCCGGTTCCAACCCATAATGCTTGCCTTTAACCCGGCCCTGCAAATACTGGATATCGCTTCCTTCTCATCGCCACCCATGACAGGTACGCCGGCTTCAATTTGATGTACGCCCATCTCGTCTAAAAAACGGGCAATTCTTAGCTTCTCCCGGTTGGCAAAAACAACGCCGGCGGTTTGTTCACCATCACGCAAAGTGGTGTCAACAATAAAAATATTTCTTTCGCTCATTCTGTTCACCTCTTTTATAGTCATGATCTTTTTGCTTAAAAAAATATATCATGAAAAATGTCAGTTGAGAAGTTGTTTAACTATTAAATATTGTATATATTAAACTAATTACCCTGGTTTCTGTCAAGTATTGAAGCAGACTGCCTTTTAATTTCCACTCCCATATATTCATAAGCGCCTTCCAGGCCTGTGTTGATTTTTTTTATTTTGACGACCACCTCCAGAACAGGAAAACTGCCCAGGATAGCGCTTGAAATCTCCTCGGCCGCCGCCTCAAGGAGATTGTATGACCTGCGGGTCATCTTTTCTTTAACGATCTCGAAAACCCTGCTGTAATCAACAGTAAGGGAAACATCGTCTTTACGGCCTGCCTTTTGAAGATCAAGGTATAATTCGACATCTGCTATAAAGCGTCCTCCCCTTTCCTTCTCCCCGGGCAAAACACCGTGATAGCCGTAAAACTGCATTCCTTTAAGGATAATCCGATCCATGATTAATCCCCTCCAAAATTCCGTCTTACAATAGCATCCGTCATTTTTACAACCCGCGCCATTTCTCTTACATCGTGTACACGTACTATATCAGCGCCCCCTGCAATTGACAAAGCAACAGTCACCGCTGTGCCTTCCAACCGCTGATCCACAGGCAGGTCGAGCACTTTTCCGATTACTGATTTACGGGATGCGCCTACCAGAACCGCCCTGCCCAAACAGGCCAGCTCCGGTAATTTTAATATAGCCTCCAGGTTTCCCTCAACAGTTTTCCCAAACCCAATTCCCGGATCTATAATAATTGCATCGCGATTAATGCCCGCCGCTTCAGCGATATCCATGCTTTCCCTAAAATAGCGAACCATCTCGCCCAGCATGTCTTTATATTCCGTTCCCTGCTGATTATGCATGAGTATAACCGCCGCCCCGTATCGGGCAACAATATTAGGCATTTGCGGATCTCCCCTGAAAGCCCTCTGATCATTTACTATCCGGACTCCCGTTTCCAGACTTTGACGCGCTGTTTCAGCCTTGCTGGTGTCAATTGAAACAGGCACAGGTATTTTTCCCGAGATCCTTTTTAATACCGGCATAACTCTTTTCAGTTCTTCCTGAAGAGTTACGGGAGTATGACCCGGCTTGGTTGATTCACCGCCCACATCAATTATATCAGCGCCTTCCTCAACCATTTGAAAAGCCCGTTCTTCCGCTTCCCCGGGGTCCATATTAACACCCCCGTCGGAAAACGAATCAGGAGTAATATTTAAAATGCCCATTACCAGAGTACGTTCCCCAAGATAAAGATCCCTGTCCCTGCATAACAGTCTGGTTGGCCGTTTCTCCAAATTATCCAGCACCTCTTCAATTTGATCCGCAAGTTTGGGCAAACCGAAAGCCTGCATTTTAAGTTTCGGCAGGACAGCTTTGTATTGATTCAAAGTTCCCATCAGAAGAACATCGGTCTTTGCGGCGCTGCCGTCTATCACTCCCCTGTTTACCGCTGCTTCGGCGCCCCTGGCCAGCATTTCCTGCTTAAGTATATTGGCCTGCACAGGTGTTAAACCGCTTAATTTAAGCACGCGAAAAACACCTTTGGAAGCCATTAAGTGGCCCCCCAGTTTATCCGCGCCTACAGCAAAAATTTGCTCTAAAGCTTCACGTTCATTTTTTAAAAATAAATTTCTTACTTCCATATTAAAACCCTTACCCAAACCATATTAAAACCCTTACCCAATACTTTTTTATTTGACAACTATATTAACGAGCTTACCCGGCACCGGAATTACCTTGATTATTTGTTTTCCTTCAATAAGCTGTTGTGTCCGGGGCTGTGCGAAAACATATTCGGACATCTCCTGAGCTGAAGCTCCCGCGCTTATTTTTATCCTGTCTTTAATTCTTCCGTTTACCTGGATTGCAATTTCTACCTCTTCTTCAGCTATTGCCTGCAAATCACAAACAGGCCAACTTTGTTTGTGAATACTTCCCTTCCCGCCGATTGCCTCCCATAATTCTTCAGTAATAAATGGCGCAAACGGCGCTAACAGCAGGAGCAAATTTTTAACGGCTTCTTTTAAAATTTCGGGTTTATGATTCCCGTTTTCCTCTTTATATTTATAGATTCCATTAACGAGTTCCATAATCGCGCTTACTGCCGTGTTGAAGTTAAACCTGTCCGATATATCATCTGTGACCCTTTTTATGGTCTGGTGCGTTAAACGGCGCATTTGCCTTTCTTCGGCCGTCAGATCCCGGGCGCTTTCCTGAACCCGGTCGGATACGCCCGATAAATTATCCGCTAAAGGCGCTACCAGCCGCCAAAGGCGGTTCAGAAAACGGTAGCATCCCTCGACGCCCTGGTCACTCCATTCAAGGTCCCTTTCCGGAGGAGCGGCAAACAGGATAAACAAACGGGCAGTATCAGCGCCATAATTGTTGACAATATCTTCAGGACTGACTACATTCCCTTTTGATTTGGACATTTTTGCCCCATCTTTAAGGACCATTCCTTGAGTCAGCAGGTTGGTAAAAGGCTCCATTACGTCAACCAAGCCTAAATCATAAAGAACTTTTGTAAAGAAACGTGAATAGAGAAGGTGCAGCACAGCGTGTTCAACACCGCCGATATACTGATTAACCGGCAGCCACCTGTCGACCCTGGCTCTATCCCAAACTTTGTTTTCTTCCCTGGGACTTGTGTAACGGTAGTAATACCATGAAGAACACATAAAGGTATCCATGGTATCGGTTTCCCTCTTTGCGGCGCCCCCGCAGCTGGGGCAGCTGGTCTGCAAGAAATCCGGACAATCGGCTAACGGAGACTGCCCTGTTGGTTTAAAAGCCACGTTCCTGGGCAGCAAGACAGGCAATTGGTTTTCCGGAACCGGCACAACACCGCATTTATCACAGTAGGCTATCGGAATCGGGGCGCCCCAGTAACGCTGCCTGGAAATCAGCCAATCGCGCAGGCGGTAATTTACCCTCCGGCCGCCAAGTCCCTTTTCCTGAAGGTAATCTGCAACTGCTTCTTTCCCCTTTCCGCTGGTCAACCCGTTAAAGATTCCCGAGTTGACCATAATCCCTTCTTCTTCATACGCCTCTTCCATCATTCCAGGCCCGAGCTCCCTTTCCGGCGGCTTTATAACGACGCGTACAGGCAAGCCGTATTTGCGGGCAAATTCGAAATCTCTCTGATCATGCGCAGGAACACCCATGACAGCCCCTGTGCCATATTCATACAGAACATAATTGGCTACCAAAACCGGCACAGTCTCTTTATTTAAAGGGTTTATACAATATGCTCCAGTAAAAAGCCCTTCTTTTTCCGTGTCAGCGGCCGTCCGTACTATTTCGCCCAGCCTGCTTACCCTGCTGACAAATGAACGGACGGCGTCAGCCTGTTCCTTGCCTTTGATCAATTTTTCCACAAGGGGGTGTTCGGGAGCAAGCACCATATAGGTCACCCCGAAAATAGTGTCGGGACGGGTAGTAAAAACAGCTATTTCTTCATTGGAATCAGCCACAGGAAATTTGATTAAAGTCCCTTCGCTCCGGCCAATCCAATGATCCTGCATGATCTTAACTTTTTCAGGCCAACCCTTAAGAAGGTTTAAGTCGTCCAGGAGGCGGCGGGCATAATCGGTAATTCTAAAAAACCACTGTTCAAGCTCTCTTTTTTCTACTACCGTTTTGCAGCGTTCACAAACTCCTTCACCGACAACCTGTTCGTTTGCCAGAACTGTCGCGCAGGAAGGGCACCAGTTTACTGCCGCTCTTTTTTTATAAGCAAGACCGCGTTGGTAGAGCTGCAGGAAAAGCCACTGCGTCCATTTGTAATACCCCGGGTGGGATGTAGCCACCTCACGGCGCCAGTCATAACTGAAACCAAGCTGTTTTAGCTGTTCCCGCATAGTATTTATATTTTCAGCAGTCCAGTCGGCAGGATGAATACCGCCGTGTTTAATAGCCGCGTTTTCAGCGGGCAGGCCGAAGGAGTCCCACCCCATGGGATGTAAAACATCGTACCCCTGCATGGTTTTAAACCTTGCTATAACATCACCTATGGAATAATTCCGTACATGGCCCATATGCAGCTTTCCCGACGGGTAAGGAAACATTTCCAAACAATAAAATCCGGGACGTTCGCCAAAATCCCCGACTCCGTATAACTCCCCGGCCTCCCAGTTTTTAAGCCATTTTTCCTCAAGTTCGTGATGATTGTACCTGTCTTTCAAACTTTTTTAGCCCCCTATAACAAACAAGTAGTAACCGCTGTGGTTAAATTAGAAATTTTAAAAAAGCCGGGCATGCCTTAGCCCAGCTTTTATAAGTCCCCTTTTTAAAACTTATGGTGGAGCTGGCGGGAATCGAACCCGCGGCCTCTTCCATGCCAAGGAAGCGCGCTCCCGCTGCGCCACAGCCCCATTTGTAAAGTCACCGAACCATATTATAAAGATATTATAGGAAATTGTCAATAAAATGTTATTTCAGTTATACCTGTTCATCGCTTTTTCCAGGCCTTCGGCGGCAATGGTTTTTATCGCCTGCGCAGCTTTTTCAACTATCTGTTCAACAACCGGCTCTTCCTCGGAAGAAAAACGGCTTAATACCCAATCTGCTATCTCAAAATCCGGTTCTAAAGGCCTTCCCACACCAACACGGAGGCGAATAAAATCTTTGCTGCCAACAAGATCAATGATCGATTTCAGCCCGCGGTGCCCTCCATCCCCTCCCTTCCCGCGAATGCGCAGCCTGCCGAGAGGCAGGTCGATGTCGTCGCAAACAACAACTAAGTCGCGATCCGAGAGCCTGTGCCAGTGCAGCAGGCAGGCTACCGACTTGCCGCTGTTATTCATGTATGTCTGCGGCTTGGCCAGGATAATCTTTTGCCCTTCAAGTTCAGTGTTTGACACCAAAGCCTTGCATTTTGAACGCCAGCCGGCGGCGTTCCGCTCCCGGGCCAGCCAGTCAATTATTTTAAAACCAATGCTATGGCGGGTATTGCAGTAGGAAATTCCCGGATTACCCAAACCGGCAATTAAAAGCATTCTTACACCCTCATATCAGTAATGTCCAGGCAGGTACCCGCATATCAATAAGGCAAGGACAACTGTATTAATTAAGGGGGGAATCAAACAAAATGCGCAAGAGCAAACATTTAATAAATCTGCCGGTGATAAGCCTTCAAGAAGGCCAGCGAATCGGCAGGGTCAAAGGGCTGGTAGTGGATCCATCCCGTAAATCCGTAGCCGCTTTGATTTTAGAAGAAAAAGGGTTATTTAAAGAACAAAAATTTATTCCTTTCAGTAATGTTCATAGCGTTGGAGAAAATGCCGTAACAATTGAGCGCGGCGCCATAATCCAAAAAGGAGCTACACTTCCCGAGATAGTTAAGTTTTATAAAGACAAAATTGATGTTATTGGCTCCCGTATTGTCATGGAAAGCGGAACCATTATAGGCCAGGTTAACGAATACTATATAGAAATTCAGGACGG
>DFZT01000041.1:36816-44333 GCA_002382755.1 Firmicutes bacterium UBA4049
GCAAAGCCGGTCAGACATGGTCTTTTACCCTGGAAAAAAGCCGCCGGTTCAGTTCTGCGATAAGCCGTCCATTTAAAGGCAAATTAAAGAAAGCAAATAAAACATCCGCCATTGCAGACGAAAAAGCCGGGACCGAACCCGAACCTGAAATTAACTCGCAAGTAACGGCAATAACGGAAGAGCCTGAACTCAAAAAAGAAGACTAAGGATCAGTCAAACAGTTTACTCACGGAAAGATCCTCGTGAATCCGGATAATTGCTTCTCCCAAAAGGGGAGCAACTGAAAGAACCTTAATTTTATTAAGTTTTTTCTCGGGCGCAAGGCGGATTGTGTTAGTTACTATTACTTCGTTAATAGGCGCTTTCTCTAAAAGACGGATAGCAGGACCACTTAAAACCGGATGCGTGCAGCATACATAAATGTCCTTTGCCCCCCATCTTTTTAGAGCTTCAGCGCCCTGGGTAATTGTACCCGCCGTATCGATCATATCGTCTATCATAATAACGTTTTTATTTTTTACATCCCCAACAATGTTCATTATTTCAGCCATATTCGGTTCGGGGCGGCGTTTGTCGATAATTGCAATACGGGCGCCAATTCGTTCCGCAAGTTCCCTTGCCCTGGTTACGCCACCAAGGTCAGGGGAAACAACGATTATATTTTCCAGTTTCTGCTGTAGAAAATACTGGGCTAAAATTGGTACGGCAGGCAAGTGATCGACCGGAATATCGAAAAATCCCTGAATCTGGCCGGCATGCAGGTCCATTGTTACAACCCGCCGGGCTCCGCTGGCCACAATCAAATTGGCCGCCAGTTTGGCTGTAATTGGATCGCGGGCTCTCGTCTTCCGGTCTTGGCGCGCATAACCATAATATGAAAGAACTGCGGTAATCCGTCTTGCCGATGCCCTTCTTAGAGCATCCACAAGAATTAACAGTTCCATCAAGTGTTCATTGACAGGCTGTGAAGTAGGTTGTACAACAAAAACATCTGCTCCGCGAACACTTTCGTTAATCTTGACATGAACCTCACCATCCGAAAAACGGATAACCTTTGCCTCGCCCAGGGTTACACCAAGGTATTGTACGATTTCTTCAGCCAATTCCGGATTGGCGTTGCCGGTAAATATCTTTAGCCTTTTGTTTAATGTCATTTAATACACATCCTCTTTCGGAAACTGAAATTCTTGCTTATAATTTATAATTCTATACTTTTATAATTTATAAACCTTTTTCCTTGGTTGATTTTTTACCGGTGTATCCTTCGATGTTTTTTTGCCTGCCCCGCGCAACACTCAGGGCATTATCGGGCACATTTTCGGTAATCGTGGAACCCGCTCCAATCACAGTGCTCTCCCCAATTTCCACAGGCGCCACAAAATTTGTATTGCTTCCCACGAAAGCCCCGTTACCGATTACCGTGGTCCACTTATTAACACCATCATAATTGCACGTGATAGTACCCGCTCCTATGTTAACACCTGAACCCATCGTTGTATCGCCTATGTAGCTTAAATGGGGCACTTTGCTTTTTACACCGATTTTAGC
The DNA here is from genome assembly GCA_002382755.1 of Firmicutes bacterium UBA4049. Taxonomy (GTDB): domain Bacteria; phylum Bacillota; class Desulfotomaculia; order Desulfotomaculales; family Nap2-2B; genus 46-80. Next base: position 38,365 of record DFZT01000041.1, read on the forward strand.
TTTCTTAAGCTCAACAAAATCCCCTACTTTTACTCCCTGTTCAAGGACACAACCCGGCCGGATATAAGCAAAAGGCCCTATATTGCAGTTATCGCCAATTGTACTTTCCATGATTATGGAATTTTTTATTAAAGCGCCTGCGCCTACCTGAACATCTAACAAATGAGTTCCCGGCCCTATGGTACAATTAGGCCCTACATAACTTTTCCCCTCAACGATTGTAAAAGGAAGTATAGTCGTATCCTGCCCAATTTCGACCCCCCTGTCAACGAAGGTATTCTTTGGATCAACCACCGTCACACCGGAAAGCATTAGGTCGGTTAATATCCTCCGCCTCATAATCGATTCTACCTCTGCTAATTGGCAGCGGTCATTAATACCCAAAATTTCGCCCGGATCTTTTATTTTGGTTGCAGCGACGGGCAGGCCGGCTTTTACATATTTTTCAATAAGGTCTGTCAGGTAGTATTCTTTCTGTGCATTATTATTTTTAATCTCCAAAAGCGCATCAAAGAGTCCTTCCCCTGAAAAAGTATAAATTCCTGTATTTATTTCACTTACGGCCAGTTCTTCCTGCCCTGCGTCCCTTTGCTCAACGATCTTTAAAACCTTACCCGTACTCTCACGGATAACGCGCCCGTAGTTGCCCGGCTCGGCAAGATCCGCTGTGAGCACTGTTGCCTTAGCTTTTATATTTTCATGGTATTCCAGGAGATTTTTAAGTGATGAAGGCGTTATAAGGGGAGTATCTCCGCCAACGACAAGCACACTGCCGTTGAATCCTTCCAGCTTTTCTTTTGTCTGAAGCAGCGCGTGAGCCGTTCCCAGTTGTGGATGCTGATTAACCGTACTTACGGTAACCGGCAGGTTTTCAGCCACCATGTCCCCGCGATGTCCGACAACTATAACAATATTTTCGATTCCGGCGTTATTTAAGGCTTCAATTACGTAGTCGAGCATGGGGCGGCCGCAAACTTTATGAAGGACCTTCGGCAATTCGGATTTCATGCGGGTGCCCTTACCAGCCGCCAATATTACTGCTGCCCGCTGCATTAAATCAGATCACCCCAAACCTTTAATTTTACATAATTATTATACTCCTATTTTTTCACCTATTCCCTTATTCAACAAAAATCTTATTTTTCCTTTAATCGCTTCTATTAACATAAAAAAGAGAGCGCACCATGGCTCTCTTTCATTTAAATACTTAAATAAATACTTAAATTAATTGATAACTTAGACCACATCTTCGTATGCCTGCAGAACAGCGCTCTGGATCAATTCCCTCGCCATCGTGGAAATCGGGTGGGCAATGTCACGAAACTCACCATCTGGAGTTTTCCGGCTGGGCATTGCTACAAACAAACCCCTGTTTCCCTCAACTACTTTCACATCATGTATTACAAACATGTCGTCAAGGGTTACCGATACGATTGCTTTCATTCTTCCTTCCCTGAGTAATTTACGGACCCTTACATCTGTAACTATCAAAATAAATTCACCACCTTCCTGGAAAAAAAATTATGTCTATTTTTTAGTTTCTTCATTAATATCAAAAGTCCTTCAAATTTTTTAACAAATTGAAATCTTTTTTTATAAGATGATTTTCAACAAATTCTGTACTCGAAAGCAAAGAATCCGTCCAATTACCGCATTTTTTGGCTGGAGACAGAAAAATAAACCTTTCCCTGACGGTCCATCTATGCCGGAAAGGTTATCTTTTCTATATAAAGCAACATGTTCGAAGCGGGATATTCTTTTTGATCTATAGACCGAGCGGTCTGTACCCCTGCCTGGCCAGACTTTCAAGTATATAATCAAGGTGCTCCCTGTCGCGTGTTTCCAGCACAAGTTCAACTTCCGCCAGCTGCAGAGGAATCTGTGGTTTTGTCCGGTCATGTTTTATGGAAATAAGGTTCGCTTTCATACCTGCGAGCAAAGAGATTAATTTTGAGAGGCTCCCCGGCTGGTCGGGGATTACCAGATTCAATTGCAGGCGCCGCCCCGATTTGACCAGACCTCTTTCGATAATAATTGATATTTTGTTTGCGTCAATATTACCTCCGCTTATAATTGAGACCACCTTTTTGCCCTCCACAGGCAAACGGCGATTTAAAAGAGCAGCCAGTCCGACTGCGCCTGCGCCCTCAACCACTATTTTTGACCGCTCCAGCAAAAGCATAATTGCCTCGGCGATTTCTTCTTCTTCAACAAGTACAAGATCGTCGACATAACGATTGATCATTTCGAAAGCAATCGCCCCCGGCTGGCGAACATTTATACCGTCGGCAATAGTCCTTCCCGGTAAATGCTTTTGCATTTCTTTTTCTTTAAAAGAATAGTAAGCCGCCGGCGCCTCTGATGTTTGGACACCAAATACCAATACGTCAGGTTTTAGATACTTTACAGTAAAAGCAATTCCTGAAATCAGCCCTCCTCCGCCAACAGGCACAATAATGGCATCCAGGTCCGGAAGTTCTGAAATCAGTTCCAAAGCTATCGTTCCATGTCCGGCCATAATTTCCGGATCGTCAAAACTATGTATAAATGTGGCTTTCATTTTTTCCTGAAGAATCTTGGCTTGTGTAAAAGCCTGGGCGTAGTCGTCCCCCGCCTGCACCACCTGTGCTCCATATCCCTGTGCAGCCATTACTTTGGCGATTGGCGTGCCTTCAGGCATTACAATAGTTGCTTTTATTCCGGCCTTAGTGGCCGCATAAGCCACACCCTGGGCATGATTTCCCGCTGAAGCTGCAATTACTCCGTGTTCGCACTCGGCGCCAGTCAGCAAGCAGATCTTGTTATAAGCCCCCCTAATTTTAAATGAGCCTGTCTTTTGCATGTTTTCCAGCTTCAGATAAAGATCGCTGCCGGTTAACTTACTGAAAGTATCGGAATAGTCCAAAGGTGTTGATCTTATCACACCCGCCAATCTTTCACTTGCTTTCTTGACGGAATCAAGCGTCAACATACCGGGATCCATTAATTATCATCTCCCACAGAATTAATGCTTTGATAAAGTATTTCGATCATTTCATCCAATTCTTCAGGCTCGGTCGCTAACGGAGGCATAAAAACAACAACATCATCCAGCGGCCGGATAATCATGCCTTTCTTCCTCGCTGTCAAACAAGCCTTAATCCCTCTCTTTTCCTCAATAGGAAACGGCTCTTTTGTCTTTTTATTCCGGACCAGTTCTATACCCACCATAAAACCGCTCCGCCGAATTTCACCAACATGTTCAAGCTTGGCAAAATTCTCAAGCTTACTGGAGAGATAAACTATTTTGGACTGCATTTTCTCTATAATTTTATCCCTTGCAAATATCTCCAGGTTGGCAAGGGCGGCGGCGCAGGCTAAAGGATTGCCCGTATAGGAATGACCGTGGAAAAAAGTTTTCTGCTCCCGGTGATCAGCCAAAAAGGCGTCATAGATTTCCCCGGTAACCATCGTGGCTGCCAGAGGAAGGTACCCGCCCGTGATTCCCTTACTGACAGTAAGAAAATCAGGAGAGATATTTTCGTGTTCGCAGGCAAACATTTTTCCTGTCTTGCCAAATCCTGTGGCAACCTCGTCAGTGATCAAGAGCAGGTTATATTTTGTACATAAATCTTTTATCCTGGAAAGATAACCCGGCGGCTGTACGATAATACCGCCTGCGCCCTGAACCTTTGGTTCTATGATCATTGCAGCCAGTTCCTCATGATTCCTGCTCATTAATTCTTCCGTTGCATCAATACAGGCAAAACCGCAGCTGTCCGGTTCTTTTTGAAAAACGCATCTATAACAATAAGGGGAAGGAGCTTTTAACGCTTTAAAAAGCAGGGGGTGAAAAATCTGGTGAAAGATGTCTATTCCGCCAACACTTACTGATCCGATAGTATCCCCATGGTAAGCGTTTGTTAATGTTAAAAATTTGTTTTTGTCCTTCCTGCCTTTATGCTGCCAATATTGGAAAGCCATTTTTAAAGCTATTTCCACCGATGTTGAGCCGTTATCGGAATAAAATACTTTCTCCAGCCCGTCCGGCGCTCTTTCGATAAGTTGTTCGGCTAGTTCGATAGCTCCCCTGTGGCTTAAACCCAACATTGTACTGTGCGAAATTTTGCCTAACTGGGCAGATACCGCCCGGTCTATTTCAGCCCTGCGGTGTCCATGTACGTTTAACCAAAGTGAAGACACGCCATCATAATATCTTTTTCCATCTGTGTCGATTAAAGATATGCCCTCCCCGCGTTCAATGATGATCTGATTTCCGGATACCCAATCCTTCATCTGAGTAAACGGATACCAGACATATTTTCTGTCCTTCTTAATTAGGTCCAAATCCTGTTCAGACTTTACATACAGATAAGTTCCGATCATTTCCCAGTTTAAAGAGTCGTCTACTGCCCCAATAATATCTTCCTGTTCAAGCTTGTCCAAATACGGAATTATTCCTAACAGGGGAACTCCGCCCAATTCGGCAATCAGACCCGGGTTGGTTTTTTCTGCAATCCCCTTTTCCGGTGATCCGCTGCTGATAACCACACCGGCTATGTGTAAGCCCCTGCTCCTGGCATAGGAAATTGTTAAAAGGGCATGATTGATTGTTCCCAGGTTTGCCCTGGCTACGATAATTACAGGCATTCCCATCATTACGATAAGATCAGCCATCAGAAGCCGATCGGTCAGCGGGGCAAGTATTCCGCCGGCGCCTTCCACTACCATGAATTGGTGCTTCTTCTTTAACTCATTAAAAGATTCCATGATCAGATCTGGATCTATCCTTACGCCGGCCAATTCTGCGGCTATGCGGGGAGTCAGGGGATCTTTAAGACAGTAAGGATTAATCTGTTTGAAATCGGAGTTGAGATCAGCCGCCCGGGCAAGCAGCAAAGCGTCCCCGATCAGACCGGCATCATTCGCTGCTTTTTCAAAACCGCTCTGTACAGGCTTCATTACTCCGATGTCAACTGACCTGCGTCTCAGGCAGCCGCAAAGTCCGGATGCAAAAATTGTTTTTCCTACATCAGTATCAGTGCCGGTGATAAAAAAACCATTCTCTTTAAAAATCGTCCAGTCCTCCCCTGCTTTTTATTTGGTTACGAAACAAAAAATTGTCTTCTTGACGCTTTTGTTAGTTTAAATCAGGCCTGTTTCTCTGCCTGCGCTTTCAAATATATTAAGAACTTCCTCAAGATCTTCCCTTGTATGGGTTGCCATTACGGACACCCTTAAACGGCTCGTTCCCGGCGGTACCGAAGGAGGCCTGATCCCGGTTACAAATACACCGCGCTCGAAAAGAGACTCGTCCATAGCCATTGTCAGGCCGTCATCCCCTACCAGGATGGGAATTATTTGAGACTCCCTGGATAAAATCGTAAAACCAAGCCTGGTTAAACCTTTACTTAAAAAATTAACATTATCAAATAACTTGGCCCGTATTTCAGGTTTTTCCCGGATTAAGTCCACAGCGGCAATGGCTGCTCCGACAGCCGCCGGAGGCAGGCCGGTGGAATAAATAAAGCTTCGGGCTTTATTTCGCAGGTAGTTAATTAATTCACTTTTCCCGGTAACGTAACCGCCGCAGCTGGCTAGGGCTTTGCTTAAAGTCCCGACCTGGACGGCAACCTTCCCCTCAAGGTTAAAATGTTCCACCGTACCAGCGCCCCGGTCGCCGAAAACGCCTGTAGAGTGCGCGTCATCCACCATTACAAACGCGTCATACTTCTCCGCTAAAGCAACTATATCCGGGAGGGGCGCTAGATCGCCGTCCATACTAAAGACACCATCAGTAATAACCAGGCGGCGGCGGCAATCTTGAGTCTCGCTTAAGGCTTTCTCAAGCTGCGGCATATCTTTGTGGGCAAAAATTACAACACGGGCCCTGCTTAAGCGACAGCCGTCAATGATGCTGGCATGGTTTAATTCATCGCTGATTACAGCGTCCTCAGGACCGGCCAGGGAACTTATCGTACCTATATTGG
>DFZT01000011.1 GCA_002382755.1 Firmicutes bacterium UBA4049
CCCGACAGGGCGAATTTGTTCTTATTGCCGGAGATGTTTATTGATGTCTAACCAAAGACAGAACCTGGGGCGCCGAGGAGAAGATGAAGCGGCTTCTTACCTGAAAAAACAGGGATACATTTTGCTGCAGCGTAATTACAGATGTCCTCTTGGCGAAATAGATGTCATTGCCAAAGACAGTAAAACTCTGGTTTTTATAGAAGTCCGCACGCGCAGCTCCGACAGGTTTGGGACTCCTCAGGAGAGTATCACCCGGAAAAAAATGCTGAAAATACATAAAGTTGCCCAGTATTATCTCAAGGCGGTTCAAAAAGAAGAAGAGCCGGTGCGGTTTGACGTGCTGGCTTTACTGCTTGATGTAGAAAACCAGCTTATGCAGTTAGAACATATTAAAGGCGCCTTTTAACTTTTTAACGGTTATATAGTTGTTGGGTGAATCATTTTTCAAGCGGTATAAAAACCAGGTTTACCGGCAGGAAAGATCCTGACGGCGGGATGAAGGACAGCGTCTTGCGCTCTCCCGGAAGAAGCACGTCAATCAGGGCGCCGTTTACCGAGGGTTTCAGCATACCGGCGCTCGGCAGGTAAACTAACTGATTGTCCCATTTGCCTGCTCCTTCAAAGACACCTCCCCGGGCAACAAGGATAACTCCGGTTTTATATTTCGCTTCAATGGTGATTTCGTAAAGCACCCCGTAGACATTTTCAGTATTGCCAAAATCATCTTTCCCGTCAGCTATAATTAGGCGCGACATTTCGGGGCTGTCCAGTTTGACAGATATTAAACGGGAACCCACCGGAAATATACCTCGGAAATGTATTTCATCTTCCGGAAGTAAATTCAGCGATTCATAACTTGATAAAAAGTCCGGGCTGCTTGCAGCAACAACCGAAAATAGAATATTACGGTTTGTTTTGACGTCAAACAAACCGTCTATGCACTGGCCGGCATGTATGGGCGCGGTGATGTATAAAATCTTTTTTTCACCAGGCTGAATGGTTACTATGGTTAAGTTGTCTGAAGCAAGATAACGGTAAACAGCCATTCTGCCTGTATACATGGCTTCGCCAGGTCCGCCGGTTCCCTGTTTGGCTATTGTTATCTGATCAGCCTCGGAACCGGTATTCGTGGCGACCAAATAAACATATTTATTTACCGTGGTTCCGTTCAGGTGATGATAACAAATACGGGCCGAACCCAAAATATTTTCCATAGCTAAAATCCCGTCTTCGGTAATTATTTCCGGGCTGTCGCTCAAAAAAACTTTCTCATTGCCTTCCTTTATGTCTACCGGATTAACCGCCTGCAGGCCGGCAACAGGAATATTAGCTGCGTCTAATGATTCCCCGGTAACGGGGTATGTGAAATTATAAGTTAACTCGTCCATCAGCACGTGATCGGTTATGGTTATGATCGCGTTAAAAGGTTCGCTCCAGGCTTTATTGCTGTCCTGAACACGCAGAGAGACTCTATTTACACCCGGCTTGAAAAAGGCGCGTTTCTTTCCTGTCCACTCCCATTTTACTATTTTATCGCCATCAGGGTCATAGCTCGAATCGATATATTCTACCGTTTCTCCCTGGTCGACTACGGTTTTTGTGAAGTTAAAACGAGCTACCGGCGGTTGATTGGGCGGTGGCGGAAGCGTTAGGGCAAGTATTATGTGAATTTCTTTGCTCCGGGGCAGATAGGTCACTTGCGCCCCTAAAGCCTCACTTATAAAACGCAAAGGGACCAGAGTGGAATTTTCAATTATAACAGGAGGAGAAACAAGAGGTTGTAGATTGCCGTTTATCACCGCTTCGTTTTTTCCCGCCTCAAGTTGGATCTCTTTGCCGGGAGCAATTATAAATATTTTTTTGGTGTCCTGTTCCCATTTTACTTCTGTTTTCAAGCCTTCAGCTATAAATCTCAGGGGTACCAGGGTAATATCTTTTTGTATGACCGGAGCCGCCGGCATTTGGAAAGCATTCCCGGCTATGAAAGCCTGCTTTTCTCCTGGTTTTAAGACGATTTCCAGCGGGGAATCAGCCCCGGCCAGAGCGCCGCGCTGCCAAATTGACGTACAGAGCAGGAGAATAAGAAAAAATAATAAGTGTTTCCGATTCATTGCCTTTGCCCCACTCCTTTTTTAGATCCTGAAGGGAATTGTTTCTATGATTGAATGATTGATAGCAGCAGCGCTCAAACAAGCCGTCAGGTATTAAAGCTTACTTGCATAGATCTGCTTTATAGAAACATATATTTTTCTACACGTTCCAACAATTACTGTATGATTTCACTATTATATCAATAACTATCTAATTATGGAAGACGAGGGATAAAATTTTTAGTAGATAGCATAAATAAAACGTCGGGAAATATAATGGAGGGCCTATTGTTTGGGAGCGGTCGGCCGACTTTAATGATTAATAAAAATATGATAAATTTTTTGCTATGATAAATTTATTTGCTTGCTAAAAAGAGAGCAAAGTGGTTATAATAGATATAGTTAAAGATAGTCAAGGTTTAACGAAGGGCAGTTCGTGCTTTGCGAGGTGGTGAACATAGTGCCAAGTATCTCAGAAACTATTGAAGCACATATAAAGAATTTGTTGGCTCAGAGCCAGCGCGGGGCAATTGAAATCCAGCGCAATGAAATGGCGGTTTATTTCAACTGTGTTCCTGCCCAGATTAATTATGTGTTAACCACCCGTTTTACGGTTGATCATGGTTTTAAAATAGAAAGTAAAAGGGGCGGCGGCGGTTATGTACGCATACTAAAACTGCCTCTGGGAAAAGAAAATGAAACTATTTCTTATCTATACGGTTTAATTGGAGAGAGATTGTCCAGCAGGAGGGCAGTGGGTATAATTCAGTACCTTCTTGGAGAAAAACTGATTACCGAAAGAGAAGCCGGGCTGATGTTGGCGGCTGTGAGCCGGAACGCTCTTAAGACAAATTTGCCGGTCCGCGAACAGCTCACGGCGTCTGTTTTAAAAGCGATGATTCTTGCCGTACTTAGGGATAATAAATAAAAATTTTAAAAAAAGGGGTATTGAAAATAATGGAATGCGAGCGTTGCCACCAGCGTCCCGCTACAGTTCATTTAACGGAGATTATCAACAACACCAAAAAAACAATCCGTTTATGTGAAAACTGCGCGCGTAAAATTCAGGCGGAAAGCTTTGGCCAGATACCGCAGATGAATCTGCACAGCTTTCTTTCCAGCCTTTTAAACAACGAGTTTTTTGGAGCGGCGGCTTCTCCCGCTCAAGAGGATGTTTCCGGGGGGACAAGGTGCTCATCCTGCGGGATTACGGAATCAATGTTTATCAAACAGGGACTGCTCGGCTGCGGTGATTGCTACCGCAGTTTCAGCGGGCGACTCGAACCCGTGCTTAGAAGAATACACGGAGCAGCCCGCCATACCGGCAAGGTTCCCGAACGTTCGGGGGGAAAAGTAAGGATTATAAATAAAATCGATAATTTAAAGACCAGTCTCCGGGAAGCGATCAGCCGTGAAGAATTTGAGCAGGCGGCCCTGCTGCGGGATGAAATCAGGGGACTGGAAAACGACTTAAAAAAGGAGCAGGATTTATGTCCATAAAACAGATTTTAAAAGACGCACACTGTTCCTGGATGGATGGGCAGGGGCCGGAATCAGATATAATAATCAGCAGCCGGATTCGAGTTGCCAGAAATCTGGCCAACCTGCCCTTTCCCCATTTGTTGTCTTTTGAACAAGCTGAACAGGTCATCTCTTCGGTTGGAGATGTGATCGCCAAGAAATCACTGTCGGGTAAGACCGGTGATTTTGAATTAATCAGGATGACGGATTTGCCGCCTGTGGAAAGGCAAATATTAGTTGAAAAGCATCTCATCAGCCCGGATCTGCTTGACGATTTTCAAAAAAAGGCTGTTGCTGTCAGGGAAGACGAAATTTTAAGCGTGATGATCAACGAAGAAGATCATTTAAGGCTGCAGTGCCTGATGGCCGGGCTTAACCTGAACGAAGCGTGGACTGCGATCAACCAGCTTGATAATGAATTGGAAGCAGGCCTCGATTACACTTTTGACGAACACCTGGGTTATCTGACAGCCTGTCCGACTAATGTGGGCACGGGTATACGGGCTTCAGTCATGCTGCACCTTCCCGGATTGGTAAAGATCAATCAAATTAAAAATGTTTTATTTACCATTAATAAACTTGGTTTGGCGGTTCGCGGCTTGTATGGGGAAGGCACGGAAGCTTCAGGAAACCTTTTTCAGTTCTCAAATCAAGTAACGCTTGGTCAGACCGAAGAAGATATCGTAACAAACCTGATTTCTGTCGCCAGGCAGCTGCTCAATCAGGAAAGGACGGCCAGAGAGGCTTTGTTCAAACAGCGCCGCGAACAGATGGAGGACCGCGCCGGAAGAGCATACGGGTTGCTTAAACATGCCCGTTTGATGTCTTCTGACGAGGTAATGCGGTTACTGTCCGATTTAAGGCTTGGAATTGACCTGGGTTTTATTAAGAACATCCCGGCTAATCTGGCCAGTGAGCTTAGTGTATTGACTAACCCGGCATTTTTAATAAAAAAAGCCGGTAAAGATCTGACTCCCTTTGAGTGCGATCTGTACCGGATGAAAATGGTCAGGGAAAAGC
>DFZT01000071.1:0-18478 GCA_002382755.1 Firmicutes bacterium UBA4049
AATTCAGCCCGGCGGATCCATGCGGGATGAAGAATCCATAACTGCCTGTGACGAGCACGGAATTGCCATGATATTTACAGGAATGAGACACTTTAAGCATTAGATATTTTCCGTGGGGTGAGCAGGTGAAGGTTTTAGTTATCGGTTCCGGCGGGCGCGAACATGCGTTGGTCTGGAAAATCCGGCAGAGTCCACGGGTCAGCAAGGTTTTCTGCGCTCCCGGAAATGCCGGCATAGCCGGACTGGCGGAATGTGTTGATATCAGCGTCGACAATATACCCCGTCTTTTAGATTTTGCGCGGCGTGAAAAAATCGAGATGGCCCTTGTGGGCCCGGAAGCCCCGCTGACTAACGGCATTGTGGATTCCTTTAAAGAAGCAGGTTTAAATGTTTTCGGGCCGACGGCCCGGGCGGCTGCAATAGAAGGAAGCAAGGCATGGTCAAAAACTCTCATGGATAAATATAATATTCCTACGGCCGGCTTTGCAATTTTCAGCGATGCCGGATCTGCCGGTGATTATATTAAAAAGAACGGCGCTCCCTGCGTTGTAAAAGCCGACGGCCTTGCAGCCGGTAAAGGCGTTATAGTGTGCGCAACAGTTGAACAGGCCCTATCGGCAGTTGACGATATAATGGTAAAAAGTGTTTTTGGCTCTGCCGGAAACAGAGTGATCATCGAAGAGCGCCTCGAAGGCGAGGAACTAAGCGTGATGGCCTTCACGGACGGGGAAACTGTTGTGCCCATGATGTCAGCCCAGGATCACAAGCAGGTTTTTGACGCCGATTGCGGGCCCAACACTGGCGGAATGGGCGCCTATGCTCCTGCGCCGGCCTGTACGCCTGAGATCCAACAGTCTGCCCTGGAAGATGTTTTAAAACCCATGGTCAGCGCTCTGGCCCATGAGGGTTGCCCCTATCGGGGCGTGCTTTATGCGGGCTTGATGATTACCAGCCAGGGAATTAGAACACTAGAGTTCAATGTGCGTTTCGGAGACCCGGAGGCCCAGCCTTTGTTGATGCTTCTGGAAACGGACCTGGTTGATATTTGCGAATCTGTTTTGGCAGGCAAGCTTGCTTTACAAAAAGTCAGCTGGAAAGAAGGCTCGTCTGTATGTGTTGTTTTGGCTTCAGGGGGATATCCCGGACAATATTCCACGGGTTATTTTATTGAAGGCCTGAACGGATTGCCGGAAAACCTTCAGGTATTCCACGCCGGTACAAAAATTAAAGACGGAAAGCTGGTTACTTCCGGCGGCAGGGTTTTAGGGGTTACAGCATTTGCGCCGGATATTCAGGAAGCGATTGCGAAAGCTTATGACGGCGTAAATAAAATTAAGTTTAAGGATATGCACTACAGGAAGGATATCGGGCATAAAGCTCTGAATAGACACCCATGCCTCTAAAGCGGCGCCATTTTAAGTAAAAAAGATTGGGAGAATTCATGACGAATGACGATCAGGATTATTTATTTCCGGGAATTTGAAGAGTCCCGTTTTTTCAGCAGACAGTTTTCTTCTCCGGCCGGTCTTGAGGAACAGGTAAAAAACATCCTGGCCGGCGTCAGGGAGCGGGGCGATAAAGCTTTATGCGCCTATACGGAGGCGTTTGACGGAGCAAAATTGCAGCCGGGACAATTAAGGGTGTCGGAAGGTGAATGTGAAAAAGCATACAGTCAGGTAGACGCCGGCTTTCTGAGGTCCTTAAGGTTTGCTATGGAACGGATAGCTGATTTTCACAAAAAGCAGCTGCCCAATTCCTGGTTTGACACTGATAAACAAGGAGTTTTTCTCGGTCAATTGGTAAGACCTTTATCCAGGGTTGGCATCTATGTGCCAGGGGGCGCCGCGGCTTATCCGTCTTCCGTTTTAATGAATGCTGTCCCCGCCCGGATAGCCGGCGTAAAGGAAATAGTCATGGTTACACCTCCTTCCGCAGACGGCAGGATCAATGTAAACACTATTGTAGCGGCTGCAGAGGCGGGGGTAACGGAAATTTATAAAATAGGTGGGGCGCAGGCGATTGCGGCGCTGGCATTCGGAACGGAAAGCGTCAAACCTGTGGACAAAATCACCGGCCCCGGCAATATCTATGTTACACTGGCCAAACAGCAGGTTTACGGCAGGGTGGATATCGATATGCTGGCCGGGCCAAGCGAGATAGTCGTTGTGGCTGATGATACGGCGGATCCATGTCATATTGCCGCTGATTTGCTTGCCCAGGCCGAACACGATTATTTATCGGCAGCCCTTTTGTTTACACCTGGTGAGGCGCTGGCCAATCTCGTTCGGGAGGAGATTGAACGGCAGCTTCCTTTCTTGTCCAGGAAAGATATAGCTTCACGTTCTCTTGCGGATCAGGGCGCCATAGTAATTACAGGCAATCTGGAAAAAGCAATGGAACTTGCCAATAGTTTTGCCCCGGAGCATCTCGAGCTCGTTGTAGAAAATCCTTTCTGCTGGTTAACCCGCGTTCAAAATGCGGGAGCTGTTTTTCTCGGTCCCTATTCGCCTGAATCAGTTGGTGATTATCTTGCCGGTCCCAACCATATATTGCCTACCGGCGGCACGTCGCGTTTTTTCTCCCCTTTGAGCGTTGACACATTTTTAAAAAAATCCAGTGTGATCAGCTTTTCCAGGGAGGCGCTGGAGGATGTTGGGGAGCATGCAAACAGGCTGGCCCGGGCGGAAGGGCTTGACGCCCATGCAAAGGCTATTGAAAAAAGGCTTGGGGGGGGGTCTTGAATGAGTTTTAATCTTCAGGGAATTTTACGCCGTGATTTGAATGTAATCGTGCCCTACAAGGCGCCAAGGGTTGGCGAGGGGGTTGTCAAACTAGACGCCAATGAGAACCCTTTTGAATTTCCGGAGGATATAATTAAAGAAACCTGGGAGCGTTTAAAATATTCGCTCACGCGGTATCCTGATCCAATGGCGACGGAGCTTATTGCGGCTTTATCCGAGTATACGGGTGTGCCTGAAGAAGGGATTATGGCCGGCAATGGGTCGGACGAGCTTATCTTGAATATCCTGCTTGTTTTTGGAAACGGGGGACATGTAATTATTCCAACCCCGACATTTTCAATGTACCGTATTCACAGCCTGATTGCCGGGGCTAAACCGGTTGAAGTACCCAGGGGCGCTAAATTCGAGGCGGATATTTCCGCTGTTGCCGGGGCCTGCAAAAGGTATCAGGCTCGAGCGGTGATTATCTGTTCACCGAATAACCCTACGGCCAACACCACTCCGGTTGAGGATGTCCGGCGTCTTTTGGAAGAAAGCGGTGCGCTGATTGTAGTTGATGAAGCCTATATAGATTTCGGCGGTGAAAGCTGCCTTAAATTATTGAACAGTTATCCAAACCTCGTTATCCTGCGTACTTTTTCCAAGGCCTTTGGCCTGGCGGGATTAAGAGTCGGCTACCTCCTTGGCGCCCCTGAGGTTGTTAAAGAACTGTACAGGATAAAGCAGCCTTTTAACTTGAATATCTTCTCGCAGCTGGCTGCCAGGACGGCATTATCCAATAACGGCGAGTTTAAGCTTATGGCTGACAAAATCTTGGTCATGCGGGACAAGCTGGTTGAAGAAATGTCGCGCATTAAGGATGTCACCGTATTCCCCAGCGAGGCCAATTTTATACTCTTCCGCACACAATTAAAGGGCAAGGAAGTCTTTGAAGGACTTTTAAAAAAGGGTGTCCTGATTCGTAATGTCCACGCGCCGGGTATCGAAGACTGCCTGCGGGTTACTGTAGGCAGGGAAAGTGAGAATAAGTTTTTTCTGGACAGTTTACAGGCTGTTTTAAACAGAAACGCTTAACTGCATGGATAAAAATTGATTAACAAGGAAAGGCAATGCCTTAAGTGCGGTTTTGTAAGAGGCGAATATGAAAACGCGGGCAATTGACCTCACTGGTCCAAATTAATTTTCAGAGTAGGATAGTTGCAAAGGCGGGGAGAACTGTATGGCAAAGGAAAGAACTGCCGGAATTAACCGGAAAACAAATGAGACTGATATAAAAGTCTTGCTTAACCTTGACGGAAAGGGAGAATCTTTTGTCCGTACCGGGGTTGGTTTTTTTGACCATATGTTGAATTTGTGGGCCAGACATGCCTGCTTCGATCTTGAATTGACAGGCGAAGGCGATCTGTTTGTTGGCGCCCACCATACTATTGAGGACATCGGCATCTGTCTGGGGCAGGCTATTAAGGAAGCTCTCGGCGACAAAAAAGGAATTGCCCGTTTCGGGCAGGCAGTCGTACCCATGGATGAATCACTTATAATGACAGCTATAGACATCAGCGGAAGGGGTTTTCTGGCCTTCGAAGTAGATTTCCCTTCGCCCCGTGTTGGTGATTTCGATACCGAGCTGGTTGAAGAGTTTTTAAGAGCCCTGGCTGTAAATGGAGGTCTGACCCTGCATATCAGGAAGTCTTCAGGCACAAATTGCCACCATATTTGCGAAGCGATTTTCAAGTCTTTGGGCCGCGCCTTGCGGGGCGCAGTTTCCTTTGACGAGCGCATAAAAGATATTCCTTCTACAAAAGGAGTAATTGAATAGGGAAGTTTATCTGCAGGACAATATTTAATAGAGCTTAGGGGTTTTTTATGATTGCAATTGTAGATTACGGGATGGGAAACTTGCGGAGCGTCCAAAAAGGCTTCGAAAAGGCAGGATGGGAAGCCGCAGTAGTCAATGACGCTTCTTCACTAACTAAATCATCCGGGATAGTCCTGCCTGGTGTCGGGGCATTTGCCAGGGCTGTGGAGAACTTAAAACAAACAGACCTTTTTGAAACAATAATATCTGAAATAAACGCCGGGAAAGCCTTTTTAGGTATTTGCCTGGGGCTGCAGCTGCTTTTTGAGGTCAGTGAAGAGTTTGGATTGACAGACGGAATGGGAATTTTCCCTGGCAGAGTCAAAAAGCTGCCTGATTCGGTTAAAGTACCCCACATGGGTTGGAATAGGGTTTTTATTAAGAAGAAAACCCCCTTGACTGAGGGGATCGCAGACGGTTCGCATTTTTACTTTGTTCATTCTTATTTCGTTGACGCTGAAAGTCCGGATCAGATAGCAGGTATTACAGAATACGGACTTAATTTTACATCAATGGTTCAAAAGGACAATATTTTTGGAATCCAGTTCCATCCTGAAAAGAGCAGTGCGCTGGGACTCAGGATTCTTAAGAACTTTGGAGAGTTGGTGGCAAAAAATGATCGTAATCCCCGCGGTTGACTTGCGTGAGGGGAAATGTGTAAGGCTTGTCGAGGGACGTATAGACAGGGAAACTGTTTATTCGGACGATCCGGTAGCTATGGCCCGCCAGTGGGAGTCACAGGGCGCAAGCTGGCTGCATGTTGTGGATCTTGACGGAGCTTTTACGGGAGGATTAAAAAACATCGGGATCATCAGGGAAATTATTGCTGCTCTGAGCATCCCCGTCGAGGTGGGCGGCGGCATAAGGGATATGGCTGCTATTGAAGAACTTCTCGGAATGGGCGCGAAGCGTGTTATTCTGGGCACTGCGGCAATTGTCAATCCTGAACTGGTTGCCCGGGCAGCCGAAAAATACGGCGAGACTATTGCCGTAGGTATTGATGCGAGAGATGGCAAGGTAGCCATCGAGGGATGGGGTGTGACCTCGGAAAAGGATGCCCTCGAACTGGCCGTTCAGATGAAAGCAAGAGGCGTAAACCGCCTGGTTTTTACGGATATAAAACGGGACGGAACTTTAAAAGGTCCTAACCTGGCGGCTACTGAAAGAGTTGCCAGGGTTACGGGGCTTAAAATTATTGCCGCCGGCGGGATTTCTAATATGGAGGATTTAATTGCCGTAGCGGGTTTGGAACATGCGGGAGTCGAAGCCGTTATTACAGGGAAGGCGTTGTATGCGGGCAGTATTATCTTTAAAGATGCCCTGGCTTTAATAGAAAAAAGGTGAAGTAGAGGTATGTTAACCAAAAGGATTATACCCTGTCTTGATGTAGCTGAAGGCAGAGTTGTCAAAGGAACCAACTTTTTGAATTTGCGTAATGCGGGGGATCCGGTTGAACTGGCTGCCTTTTATGATCGCGAAGGGGCTGATGAACTGGTCTTTCTTGATATTAAGGCCTCGGCCCAGGGACGCAAGACTATGCTGGAGATGGTTTACAGAACTGCTGAAGAAGTTTTTATACCTTATACTGTCGGCGGAGGTATCTCCACTCTGGATGACATCCGTGATATCCTGTCCGCAGGGGCGGATAAGGTTTCGTTAAACACCGCAGCAGTTTTAAATCCACCGCTGATTGCTGAAAGCGCCGAACGTTTCGGTACCCAGTGTATCGTGGTGGCTATCGATGCCAAACAGATCGGTGAAAAAAAATGGGAAGTATATACACACGGCGGCCGTTATCCTACGGGTATTGACGCTGTTAATTGGGCGGTTAAAGCAGAAAAGCTTGGCGCCGGAGAGATCCTGCTGACAAGTATGGACAGGGACGGCACAAAGGACGGTTATGACATTCCACTAACCCTTGCAATTGCAAGGGCTGTCCGAATACCGGTGATAGCGTCCGGCGGAGTAGGCACACTGGAACACCTTGCCCAGGGTCTTATTGAAAGTGAGGCTGACGCAGTGTTGGCGGCTTCTATTTTTCACTTTGGCGAGTATTCCATTCTTCAGGCAAAAGAATATCTGCATGAAAAAGGTGTGCCGGTAAGGCTATAATATTTTCCGGGGTGAAACAAAAATTGCGTGCTGCAAAAGAATGCCTGGCCTGCTTGGAAGATCTGACAAAGCGTGCGGCGCGGCTTGCGGTTGCCGATCCGCAAAAAAGAGAAAGGGTATTTTTAGAAAGCAGGTCTTTTTTAACTAAAAATTTCTCTCAGGATCTGATCCCGGCCTATTTGGCCGGTGAGATTCAAAGAATTATTCGAAAAAAAGGAAAAAATGAGGATCCGTTTGCGGCTGTTAAAGAAAAAGAAATGAACATAGCCAGGGAGATAGCCGGAGATCTGGGTAAAAAGCTTGAAAATAAACTGGATTCTTTAATTGCTTTTGCCGCTCTGGGAAACAGCCTGGATTTTTTTATGGACCCTGACACTTTGCAGAACGAGTTAAGCAAACCGGTTAAACTGGCTATTAACAATATTGACAGGTTACAGGATACTCTGGTAAATTTCGGCGAGTATCAGGGTCGAAAAAAAATACTTTATTTTGCAGATAATACCGGGGAATGTTTCTTTGATCTGCCGCTGCTTACTTATCTGGAGAAATATGCCGACGTTATTTATGTTGTCAAAGAAAGTCCTGTGCAAAACGATCTTACATTATGGGATCTCGAACAAAGCGGCATTAGAGAAAATTTTTATAGGGTCGCAACAACAGGCACTGACAGCCCGGGTCTGGATCTTGAAAATGCCTCTCCGGAATTTTTCAAATTGATCGGGCAGGCTGATTTGCTTTTTGCTAAAGGCATGGGGTATTATGAAACACTGCCGGAGCTCCGATTATTAAAACCAACGTTTTTTCTTCTAAAAACAAAATGCCACCCTATTGCAAATTCTCTCAAAGTATCCTTGAACAGCTATGTTGGTTTACTTATTGAAAGTCCTGCTTAGAAACTGAAATTAACAGTTCATTAAGCCAAAAAGTGGGAGATTAATTAAATGAAGCCTTTTCAGGGCATTTCGGCATCTACAAAACTAAAGAAAAAGTTAGGCAATATATAGAAGGCTACCTTGAATGATAGAAGGCTACCTTGAATGACATTCAATAAGTAAATTTTTAATGAGGGGCTGAATAAAAATTGTCCTTCGATTTAGAAAAATTAAAGTACGACGCTGCCGGTTTAATACCCGCCATTATTCAGGATGAAAAGACCGGTATTGTGCTGATGCTGGGATATATGAATAAGGAGTCTTTAGCCCGGACCCTGGCCTCCGGGGAAACATGGTTCTGGAGCCGAAGCCGTCAGGAGTACTGGAATAAAGGCGCTACTTCGGGCAATATACAGAAAGTGCTGGAGATCTATTATGATTGCGATGCTGACGCGCTGCTGGTCAAGGTCAATCAAAAGGGAGTAGCCTGCCACGAAGGTGATTTCTCCTGTTTTCACAATCCCCTGCAGTTGTAAATTTTAACGGGATGTGTTTTTTAATGTCGGACGTTTTGAACGGTTTAAATGAACATCAGTCGGAAGCGGTTAAATATGCGGAGGGGCCTCTTCTTGTTCTTGCAGGCGCCGGAAGCGGTAAAACTAAAGTCCTGACAACTAAAATTGCTTACCTTTTAAAGGAGATGAGGATATCTCCTTTTAATATACTGGCTATTACATTCACCAACAAAGCGGCCAATGAAATGAGAGAAAGAGTGGCGGCCGCTGTTCCCGACGCCGCAAAAGACATCTGGATACTTACCTTTCATGCCGCATGTGTCAGAATTTTAAGGAGACAGGCCCATTTTTTAGGATATAACGGGGATTTTGTTATCTATGATGACGCAGACCGGCAGACGCTGCTCAAAGAGTGTTTGAAAAAATTGAATTATGATGATAAGAAGTTTGCGCCCAGAGCTGTGGGAGCTGCTATTTCAAGGGCTAAAAACAATTTAACGGGCCCTGATGAATTTGCTGAGCAGGCCCGGGGATTTTACGAACAAAAGATAGCGGAGATCTACGAAGCCTACCAGAGCCGCCTGCTTAAAAACTGCGCTCTTGATTTTGACGATCTAATTATGCAGACAGTGCGCCTTTTTGAACAAAATCCCAGTGTCCTGGCCTATTATCAGAACAAGTTCCGCTATATCCTGGTAGACGAATACCAGGACACCAATACAGCCCAGTATATCTTTGTAAAACTGCTTTCGGCGGCGCACCGCAATCTTTTTGTCGTCGGCGATCCCGACCAGAGCATATACGGCTGGCGGGGAGCAAACATCCGGAACATCCTAAATTTCGAGAAAGATTATCATGATGCCAGAATAATCAAACTGGAACAGAACTACCGTTCAACCCAGGTTATCTTAGATGTGGCTAACGAGATAATCAGCAACAACAGTTCCCGGAAAGAAAAGGAATTATGGACCGCCGAAGGTCAGGGAGCGCCCGTAACGCTTTATCTCGGATCTGATGAACATCAGGAAGCCCGATTTATAGCTGGCCGGATAAGATTTATCAGGGAACATTCAAGCGCAAATTACAGAGACTTTGCCGTTCTTTACCGGACACACGCGATGTCTCGCGTGGTCGAGGAGATATTTCTGCAGGAGATGATCCCCTATACGATTATAGGAGGCTTAAGGTTTTACGAACGCAAGGAAATCAAGGATTTGTTGGCTTATTTGCGCCTGCTTGTCAATCCGGCGGATACGGTAAGCCTTGCCAGAATAATCAACATTCCCAAAAGAGGAGTTGGAGAGGCTTCCTTTCGGAGGTTGGCAACCTTTGCCCTGGAACAGAACATAACTATGCTGGAGGTTTTGGAACAGGCGGCCAATATTCCGGGTCTGACCAGCAAAGTGCGCCAGTCCTGCCTCGGCCTTGCCGGTGTTTTAAATAAGATTGCCCGGGAAAAAGAAATGATGAGTGTTACTGAAATCACCCAAAAAATTTTACAGCAAACCGGTTACTGGCAGGAACTTGTCAGTGAAAATACGGTGGAATCACAGACCAGGCAGGAAAACTTAAAGGAATTTATGTCTGTGACCAAGGAGTTTGACATGTATGCGGAACAAGGAAGCCTGTCGGCTTTTTTGGCTGAAATGGTTCTCTCCAGCGATGTTGACCGGTATACCGGTACAAGTGACCAGGTAGTGCTGATGACATTACACAGCGCCAAGGGACTGGAATTTCCGAACGTATTTTTAATTGGCCTGGAAGAAGGTGTGTTTCCTTATTCGCGTTCGCTGGACGAACAATTTGAGCTTGAAGAAGAGCGCCGTCTTTGTTATGTCGGGATAACGCGGGCCAAGCAGAGGCTGTATCTTTCCCGCTGCTGGCAGCGTACGCTTTACGGTGTAACCCGTTTCAACAAGCCTTCGCGGTTTCTTGAGGAAATTCCCGCTCACCTGATTATGTCCGAAGATTCTCTTAACGCAGGAACAATTCAACCAAAGACATATTACAGGGGTCGTAAGATAAAAGAAAAAGCTGTCGCTATCCGGACAGGAGCAGCTGCAGTCACGGATTTTAATCTTGGCGAACGTGTGCGGCACAACAAATGGGGTATAGGAACAATTGTTGACTTGAGCGGCAAAGGTGATTCCGCAGAGGTCAAGGTTGCCTTCCCCGATCTGGGCATAAAGACCCTGCTGGTCATTTATGCGCCGCTGGAAAAAGTTTCGACTTGAAAATATATAGTTATTTTATGGCAATAATATATTTGTTGTTTTACATGGGGGTTCGATGAAGCAGTTATTAATTGTAGCTATTCTTACAGCCGTTATTCACATGGTGAACACTTTAATTTATTCCGTACGTTTATCAGGGGTCAGGACCGAGCGGCTGGCTACGGCGTTATCGCTGTTCCAGGTGATTTTCCTTATAGCCAGCACAGCAAATTTAATCCAGGCCCCTTTAATGTCCTCAATTGTCGAGCATGCAATAAATAACGGAATTGCCCGGGTCGGCGCGAATGAACTGCTTGACAGTTCCTTTTACCAACAGCAGTTGGGCTTATTGAATACTAAAATAAGGCTTGTAATTCTGGCCGGAACTTTAGGAACTATTCTGGGAGGTTTACTGATTCCGAAGTTTGTTTCGGTATTTGTCAAGTGGATATTGCTTTTAGAGAGTATTGGTTCAGTGCCGCGTATGCTTTTAGAGGCAATCTTAAGGCCGCGGAAAATTTCTTCCATGATCAATAAATTCAAATTGTCAAACCCGGGCCGATTCCGGGATGCTTTGAGAGAACCTTTAAAAATACCCAAGTATTTTTTAATAGCAAATATAATTATCACGGGAATCTGGACAACCGGTGTGCTTTCCGCATTATACGCAGGCGCCCTGATACCTCACTATAGATCCACGGCTACTTTGATGTCGGGTATTATCAACGGTGTTGCGGCTGTCCTGGCGGCCACAGTTGTAGATCCGACTGCCGCAGTTATTACGGATCAGGCTATGCGCGGTGTAAGGAAAGAAGCAGATGTAAGACAGATGGCCATCTATCTGGCTTTCACGAGGCTGCTTGGCACAATGCTTGCCCAAGTTATCTTTGTGCCGGCAGCGTTAATTATCCGTGCAGCGGTAAGAATTATAACTTAGGTGGTGGAAGTCTTGGATGCGGAATACGAGAAAGCACGCTTAAGGGTTGAGGAACTGAGAAGGGAAATAGAAGAGCACGATTACAGGTACTATGTCTTTGACGATCCCGTGATTTCCGATCAAGAGTACGACCGTTTAATCAGGGAACTGGAACAGTACGAGAAAAGATATCCCGAATTTGTCAGCCCTTTTTCACCCACCCAGCGGGTGGGAGGTCAGCCTGGCCAGGGATTTGCTGCAGTTGCGCATATGGCGCCGATGCTCAGCCTGGCCAATGCCTTCAGCAAAGAAGAGCTTGATGATTTTGACCGGCGGGTACGCACAGCGCTGCCGGGAGAAAAAGTAGAGTATGTCGTGGAACCGAAAATAGACGGATTAGCAGTTTCCCTGCGTTACACGGATGGAAACTTTGTTCTGGGAGCTACCCGCGGTGACGGAGAAATCGGGGAGGATATTACAAACAATTTAAGGACAATTAAAAGCATCCCTCTGCATTTACGAAGCTATGCAGCCGTACTTGAGGTCAGGGGCGAAGCATATATGGCCAAAGAGACCTTTGTCCGGCTGAATAATGCCAGAAGCGAGGCTGGAGAACAGCTCCTGGCCAATCCCCGGAACGCTGCCGCCGGATCACTGCGGCAGCTTGATCCCCGGATTGCCGCTCAGCGAAGCTTAAATATTTTCGTTTACGCAATTGGTTTCAGCGAGGGCATTACAGTACAGAGCCACATGCAGGCGTTAAAATTTTTAAAAGAAGCCGGTTTCAGGGTCAACCCTCTGATAGATATTTTTGATGATATAGCTGATGTCGTAGCGTACTGCAGGGAATGGCAGGGTAAAAGATTTGCCTTGCCCTATGTTATAGACGGCCTTGTCATCAAAGTAAATTCGCTCAACCAGCAGGAACGCCTGGGAGCAACGATGAAAAGCCCGCGCTGGGCAATTGCCTGCAAGTTTCCTCCGGAGCAGGCAATGACCAGGGTAAAAAAGATTGATGTTAATGTAGGACGTACAGGCGTGCTTACGCCAACGGCCGAACTGGATACGGTGCTGCTGGCCGGGACAAGGGTTACCAGGGCCACACTCCATAATGAGGACTTGATCAGTATAAAAGATATCCGTGTTGGGGATACGGTAATCGTCCAGAAAGCCGGGGACGTGATTCCTGAAGTAGTTGAAGTTGTCAAAGAAAAACGTACCGGGCAGGAAAAAATCTGGCGGATGCCTGAAAGATGCCCTGTTTGCGGCTCGCAAACAGTCCGTCCGGAAGGCGAGGCAGCCGTCCGCTGTATGTCTATGGCCTGCCCTGCGCAAAGCAGGGAAGGTCTAATTCATTTTGCCTCCCGTAATGCCATGGATATTGTTGGACTTGGGCCTGCAATCATAGACAAGATGTTTGAAGTAAATTTAATTGGCGATCCTTCCGCTTTGTATAATCTGCAGTATGAAGATTTAATCGGGATTGAACGCCTGGGTCCCAAATCAGCGCGCAACCTGCTTGATGCAATAGCAAAAAGCAAGGAAAACCCTTTAGCCAGGCTTATTTTTGCCTTAGGCATAAGGCACGTCGGTGAAAAGACGGCCAGGATTTTAGCCGAACACTTTGGCGCGCTGGAAAATTTAATGGCTGCACAAGAGGATGAGATGACGGCAATTCCTGAGATAGGTCCCAAGATAGCGGAAAGTATCCGGGGCTTTTTCCTGGTGGAACAGAACCGGCGGGTAATTGATCAGCTTATCCGTGCGGGAATCAATACTCTTGAAAAAAGGAAGGAACAATCGGGAAACAAGCCTTTTACCGGACTTACTTTTGTCATTACAGGAACACTCAGCGGCTATACAAGGCAGGAGATACAGGAACTCATCCGGGAGAGGGGCGGAAACGTTTCTTCCAGTGTCAGCCGTTCGACGGACTTCCTGGTCTGCGGTGAAAATCCCGGTTCGAAGTATGAAAAAGCTGTTGCGCTTGGAGTAAAGGTTCTTGACGAGGAAGAATTTAAAGCAATGTCAGGTCTGTAAACATAATTTAGTTGATGTCAAATATTGCTGGGCAACTGTTTCAAATCAGCTTATTTTGTTATAATTTGAATATATTTATAGTTTAATCGGGCAGGTGAGATGATTGATTGAAAAATCCGATGTTGAACATGTAGCTTTACTGGCCAGGCTGGAACTTTCAGACAACGAAAAAGAAATCTACACAAGGCAATTGAATGATATTTTGGGGCATTTTGAGTCTTTGCAGAAACTGGATACAACCAATGTTGAGCCTACGGCTCATGTTCTGTCTCTTTTTAATGTATTCAGGGAGGACAAGATTGACCGGCACTTGCCTTTGGAAAAAGTACTGGCCAATTGCCCGGACAGGGAAGAGGATTGTTTTAAAGTACCAAAGATCGTTTAGGGAGGGGGTTTTTTTGTCGCTTTATTATTTAACGGCTCATGAATTGCACGACTTGTTGATCAAAAAAGAAATATCGGCAGTGGAGATTAACAAAGCTGTTTTTGATAGAATTGGATCCGTTGAGGATAGCGTAAAGGCCTATCTTACGTTGACCCGCGAGCAAGCCATGAAAACTGCGCTGGAGGTAGATGACCTGATTGGGGCCGGCCGGCCGATCCCTCCTTTGGCGGGCATACCGATCGCGATAAAGGATAATATATGCGCCGAAGGGGTGCGGACAACCGCTGCCTCAAAAATTATTTATAATTTTATACCGCCGTATGACGCCACTGTTGTTAAAAAACTTGCCGATCAGCAGATAGCGATGACAGGCAAAACCAACCTGGATGAATTCGCCATGGGTTCTTCAACAGAAAACTCCGGGTTTTTTGCAACTCACAACCCCTGGAATCTCGGGTGTGTTCCCGGTGGTTCCAGCGGCGGCTCCGCTGCCGCAGTTGCAGCCGGAGAAGCAGTTTGCGCAGTCGGTTCTGACACTGGAGGTTCTATCCGGCAGCCGGCTGCTTTCTGCGGAGTCGTAGGGATCAAACCAACCTACGGGGCTGTATCCCGCTACGGGTTGATTGCTTTCGCTTCCTCACTTGACCAGATCGGGCCGTTCACCAGAGATGTTACGGACTGCGCGCTGATGCTTAACGCCATCTGCGGCCATGACCCGCTTGACGCAACTTCTTCCACGTATGAGGTTCCGGATTTCAGGCGCTGTCTTGTACACGATATAAAAGGGTTGAAAATAGGTGTGCCGCGGGAATATTTGAGTGAAGGTATCGACGCAGAGGTAAGGCAGGTTTTTGAGAAAGCAATGTCCCAGTTTGAACTGAACGGAGCCAAAATGGAGGAGACAAGCCTTCCCCACCTCGGTTACTCACTTCCTGTTTATTATCTTATTGCCCCGGCTGAAGCCAGTTCAAATTTGGCCCGCTATGACGGTGTCCGTTACGGATTTAGGTCGGAGGGCGCGCAGGATGTTGTGGATATGTTTATGAAAACCAGGAGCCAGGGTTTCGGCGCCGAGGTCAAGCGCCGGATCATGCTGGGCACTTATGTCCTTTCAGCCGGTTATTACGACGCCTATTATTTAAAGGCGCTTAAGGTCCGTACGTTAATCAAAGAAGACTTTAACAATGCATTTGAGAAGTTCGATATATTGCTTTCACCGACAACACCGTCTCCGGCTTTCCGTTTTGGCGAGAAAACCGGTGATCCGCTAACAATGTACCTTTCAGACGTGTTCACCATAGCGGTAAACCTGGCCGGAATTCCAGGCCTTTCTATACCATGTGGGTTTGTCAACGGCTTGCCTGTGGGACTTCAGCTAATGGGCAGGCCTTTCAGCGAAGGCAAACTGCTTCAGGCAGCATATACTTTTGAACAAAGTACCGACCATCATAAAAAACACCCGGAGTTATAACAAGAGGGGAGGTTATTTATCTTGACCCAGTATGAGACCGTTATCGGCCTTGAAGTGCATTTAGAATTAAAAACGGACTCAAAAATCTTTTGCAGTTCCTCCACATCTTTCGGGGGAAAGCCAAATACTCATGTTTGTCCGGTATGCCTTGGTTTGCCAGGCGTACTTCCGGTAGTCAATAAAAAGGTTGTGGAGGATGCAATCCTGGTATCCCTCGCTTTAAACTGCCGCATTGCCGGGTTTTCGAAATTTGACCGTAAAAATTACTATTATCCCGATATGCCTAAGAACTACCAGATTTCACAATATGATTTGCCGATTGCATTGAACGGCCACCTGGAAATTGAACTGGGTGGAGAATTAAAGAAAATAGGCATTACACGGTTGCATATGGAGGAAGACACAGGGAAATTGCTTCATCAGGGAACGATAACCACTACACCTTTTTCACTTGTGGATTATAACCGGGCAGGAGTTCCGCTGCTTGAAATAGTTTCCGAACCGGATCTCCGATCACCTGAGGAAGCAAGGATATATCTGGAAAAATTAAAATCAATTATTCAGTACACAGGAGTTTCCGATTGCCGGATGGAGGAAGGCAGTTTAAGGTGTGACGCGAATGTTTCTGTGCGGCAGTTTGGGAAAGAGGAGTTTGGCACAAAAACCGAGATTAAGAACATGAACTCTTTCAGATCCCTTCAAAAAGCCCTAACCTACGAAGCAAGCAGGCAAATAGATGTTTTGGAAGAGGGCGGGCGTATCGTCCAGGAAACCAGGACCTGGGACGAGGGCCAGGGGATAACCCTGCCAATGAGAAGCAAGGAAGAAGCACACGATTACCGCTATTTTCCGGAACCTGATCTGGTGCCCATGATTATTGAAAGGGAATGGGTAGAATCTATCAGAAACCGGCTCCCGGAACTGCCTGACGCACGCCGCGAACGCTATGTGCGTGATTACAGCCTGCCTGTGTATGATGCCGGTGTCCTTACTTCGACAAAGGAAATGGCTGATTATTTTGAAGCCTGCCTCAATGCCTATTCCTCACCAAAGACAGTCGGCAACTGGATCATGGGTGATCTTTCACGTTTGCTTAATGCTAACAACCTCGAAATAAATGAATGTCCAGTCAGCCCGGTTAACCTGGCCTCTTTACTCAAAACCCTCGACGAAGGTACGATTAGCGGCAAGATCGCCAAGGTTGTTTTCGAAGATATGTTTGCAACGGGAAAGGATGCCGGTACTATCATCAAAGAAAAAGGGCTGATCCAAATCAGCGATGAAGGATCGCTGTCTGCGATTGTGGAAGAAGTTATTGCTGGGAACCCGAAATCAGTAAGCGATTATAGAAGCGGCAAAGATAAAGCGCTGGGATTTTTAGTCGGTCAGGTTATGAAGGCTACGAAGGGCAAGGCTAATCCTGAACTGGTCAATAAACTTTTCAAAGAAAAAATATTGAATTAAGAAAGAAAAATTTACAACCTTATACGGCAACAACTAAGGCTTGACAAGTTAAACATTGTTTAAGCCTTATTCTTTTTTTGTTGTTAAATATACAAATTTATTGTAGGTGTTTTAATTTATCAGGTCAGTTGATTTTTTTATTATTAAATTAATAAAGGAGATTTACAAATTATGAATTCAGGGGAATTAAACAGTCTGATTAAGGTAGCGATGGGGGAAGAAAAGGCGGATTTGGCGCTCCAAAACGGCTCGCTGGTTAACGTTTACACGGGCGAAATACTTGAAGAACATTCTGTGGCTGTTAAGGGTGAAAGAATAGCCTGGGTAGGCAAAGACGCTAGAAATGTTACAGGACCTGAGACGAATGTTATCGATTGCACAGGTAAATTTATTACACCGGGATTTATCGACGGTCACACCCATTTAATTCTTTTCTACCAGGCGGATCAATTCCTGAAATATGCGATGCGGGGCGGGACTACCACAATAATTACGGAACTGATGGAACTCGGTTTTCCACTTGGATATCAGGGTATTCTGGAATATCTGGAGTCCCTTAAAGACCAGCCTATAAAGATTTTTAGTGTCGTGCCTCCAATGGTTACGAACAGCCAGAGGACACGGTCAAGGACGCTTAATCTTAAACAGATTGCCGAACTGCTTAAACGTGACGATATTTTAGGTTTGGGAGAAACATACTGGCAAGCAGTAGTTGAACGGGATGAAAAGATACTTGATTTTTTTGTTGAGACTTTCAAAGCGGGCAAAATAATTGCGGGCCATTCGGCCGGCGCCAGGGGAAACAGGTTAACAGCTTATGCGGCTGGAGGCGTCCGGTCGTGCCATGAATCAATTAATGTTGCGGATGTTATAGAAAGGTTAAGATTGGGTCTTTATGTACTGATCCGTGAAGGAGGGATCCGGAAAGAACTGGCGGAAATTTCGAAAATAAAGGATCTGCAGCTTGACTTGAGACAATTGATTCTAACTACGGACAGCATTACTCCTGAGCAGGTAATTGAGGAAGGTTACTTGGAGGAGGTAGTCCAAAAAGCTATCGACATGGGTTTTGATCCTGTTTGCGCTATTCAAATGGCTACAATAAACGTAGCCAAATACTGGAACCTGGATCACTTGATCGGTGGCATTGCGCCCAGTAAATATGCGGATATAGTTGTCCTGCCGGATCTGCGCAATATAAAAGCCGAGTATGTAATTAGCAATGGAAAAGTTTTATCTAAAGAAGGTAAACTCCTTTTAGAGCCAAGAAAATATACTTTCCCGTCTTGGGTTCGCCAAAGTATGCGGCTGAATAAGAAATTTGAGCCTGAGGATTTCGAAATTAATGTTAAAAGCAGCAGCGATCACGTCTCGATCAGGGTAATTGAACAAATATCTGAACTGGTAACAAAAGAAACTATCCTGGAAGTCCCCGTTTCAGATGGGAAAATTAAGGTTGATTTAGATAAGGACTTAATAAAAATTGCTGCTATAGATTTTCTGACTGGCCCGTTAAAAATGTTTGTTGGATTAATTAAGGGCTTTCGGATGAAGAAGGGAGCATTCGCCAGCAGCATGGCCTGGGATCTGACCAATATAGTGGTTATAGGAGCTGACGAAAAGGATATGGCGGTTGCTGTTAACAGGATATTAGAACTTCAGGGAGGTATTGCGGTATGTTCAAACGGTAAAATACTGGCTGAACTTCCAATGTCCATAGGAGGTTACATGAGCGATCTTCCGATTGAAGAAATCGTCCAAAACCTTAAAGATATTCAAAAAGAGGCGTCAGGTCTTGGCATCCCCTTCCCTGATGCGGAACTGAGCCTAAATACACTGACAACTGCCGCAATACCATTTTTCCGGATTTGCGAGGAAGGCTTTTATGATCTGA
>DFZT01000071.1:18570-20439 GCA_002382755.1 Firmicutes bacterium UBA4049
CTTATTGAGCCTGAGGTACTGATCTCCTTAAAAGGAATCCGTGAATTGACGGGCATACGTTACAAACAGGACAAAGGTGTAATTATCGGGGCCAGGGCAACCCATAATGAGGTTGTCAATTCACCCCTGCTGCAAAAGAAGTATCTTTCCGTGTGTGAAGCTGCGCACCATATGGCAAACAACCAGGTAAGGAATACCGGTACTGTGGGGGGCAACATAGTAAATGCGGTTCCATCCGCGGATCTGCCGCCTATATTCATTGCCCTGGGGGCATCTGTGAAACTGGTTGGCGCAAATAGTGAAAGAGAACTGCCGCTGGAGAACTTTTTTACGGGACCCAACCGTTCGGTAATAGCCGGCGACGAAATAATGACAGAAATTATCATACCCGATCAGCCAACGACAGGGAGCGCCTATATGAAATTTGGATTAAGGAGATCAGGAGCGCTGGCCGTTGTGGGTGTTGCCGCATCGGTGGTCTTAGAGGGTAACATCTTAAAAGACGTGCGTATCGTCCTTGGGGCGGTAGCGCCAATTCCTATGCGGGCTGTTAATACTGAAAATACAGTCAGGGGTCAGAAGGTTTCTGAAGATTTGTTTGAACAAGCAGGGCAGGCGGCCGCTCAGGAATGCAAACCCATTCAAGATATCCGCGGATCTGTCGAATACCGTCGCGATCTGGTAAGAGTCTTTACAAGAAGAGCCCTGCAAAAAGCAGTAAATGAAGGGCATGTTTAAAGGGGGGAATAATATGCAGTCATTTATTGATGTTAATGGAATTCAAAACTTTGTCGTTAACATAAAAGTGAACGGGGACCAACATACAGTTTTTGTCAAGGCCAATACGCTGCTTGTAAACCTCCTCAGGGAACTTTTAAACCTCACGGGTACTAAGAAGGGCTGTGAACTCGGGGACTGCGGGTCTTGCACCGTGCTGATAGAAGGGAAACCGGTAAATTCCTGTCTTGTTTTGGCTGTCGAGGCTGATGGCCGAAGTATTACTACTATTGAAGGTGTTGCGCAAAACGATAAACTGGATGCAATCCAGGAAGAGTTTATAAGTAATGCGGCAATACAGTGCGGTTACTGCACTCCCGGGATGATTATGTCGGCCAAGGCGCTGCTGACCAACAACCCGCATCCGACTGAACCGGAAGTCCGGGAGGCTATAGCAGGAAACCTTTGCCGGTGCACAGGTTATGTTAATGTTGTTAAAGCTATCATGGCCGCAGCAGAAAGGTCAAAGGAGGGATAACGATGGGTGAGGATTATAAAGTAATCGGGAAAAGCAAACCCAGGATAGACGGCCCGGATAAAGCCACAGGCAGGGCAAAATATACCGGTGACTTAAAAATGTCCAACATGCTGGTAGGGAAACTTTTGACCAGTCCGCACCCTCACGCCAGGATTCTCAGCATCGATACTTCCGAAGCAGAAAAGCTGCCCGGGGTAAAAGCCGTTATCACCCACAGGGATGTTCCGGCAACTAAATACGGACTAAGCCCGGCTCGCTGGGACGAAAGCATTTTCTGCATCGACAAGGTTCGGTTTGCAGGTGATAAAGTAGCTGCCGTCGCCGCGGTTGATGAGGAAACAGTTTATAAAGCCCTTAAGCTGATCAAGGTTGAATACGAGGCGCTTCCTGCGGTATTCGATCCCTATGAAGCATTGAAGGAAGGGGCGCCGCAAATATTCGACGAGTTTCCGCAAAATAAAAATACTGAAATACACCAGCATTTTGGTGATGTGGATAAAGCCTTTCAAGAATCCTATCATGTGCGTAAAGATTTCTTCAGGGGACACAGGACTTACCATAGCATGCTGAAACCGCACAGTTCTTTAGCATACTGGGAAGGTGATAAAGTAACC
>DFZT01000070.1 GCA_002382755.1 Firmicutes bacterium UBA4049
GGGATTATCGGCCCACGCATCTGTCGCCGCCAGGGCGAAAGGGGTTGTCGTTCCGGTATCCGCAATTGTACAGGATTCCGGCAAAAGCTATGTTTTCGTGATTAAGGATAAACTTGCCGAGCGGCGCCCCGTCAAAACGGGGCTGAGAAATGATCGGGAAGTCCAGATTTTAAATGGGCTTGATAAAGGTGAGCGGGTTGCCGTCACAAATGTAAGCAGCCTGACTGACCGGGCGGCGGTAAACCCCAGTTAACTAAGCAGCATTTAAGGAGCAGCGTTCATGATCAGGTTGTTTGAATATATGAAGCCGTATGTCTGGGCTCTGTTCTGGGTGGTTGTGTTTCTTTTCGCTCAGTCTATTGCCGAGCTTTACCTGCCGACGCTGATGTCTGATATCGTCAACAACGGGATGATGAAAGGCGATACCGGGTATATCTGGAAGTACGGCAGCTATATGCTTTTAGTCGCGTTCGGAAGCAGTGTCTGCTCGATGTGCGGCAGTTACCTTTCCTCGGTGACCGGGGTGGGTTTCGGCAGGGATATCC
This sequence comes from Firmicutes bacterium UBA4049, assembly GCA_002382755.1. Classification (GTDB taxonomy): domain Bacteria; phylum Bacillota; class Desulfotomaculia; order Desulfotomaculales; family Nap2-2B; genus 46-80. The sequence goes on from DFZT01000070.1 coordinate 546, forward strand.
GCGAGAAAGTCTTTTCGCATGTGGAAAGCTTCTCCCTCCATGAGTTTGACAAGATCGGGACCGCTTCTTTAATCACTCGGACAACCAACGACATAACCCAGGTGCAGACAGTGACGGTAATGGGCCTGCGGTTTATGATCTATGCCCCGATCATGTGTATCGGGGGTATTATCATGGCCTACTCAAAGGACAGGCAGCTTACCTTGATCCTGGCTGTGGTTCTTCCTATCATGATGCTTATCATCTGGGGCGTGGCCAGTGTGATCGTGCCGCTGTTCAGGTCAATGCAGGCCAAACTTGACAAGGTAAGCCTGGTGCTGCGCGAGAACCTTACGGGAATAAGGGTTATCCGGGCATTTAACCGGCTGAAGAAAGAAAACGAACGTTTTAAGGAAGCGAACCTGGACCTGACCGATACTTCTATCAAAGTCAATAAAATTATGGCTGTCTTGCAGCCGGTGATGATCATTATGATGAACGTCACCTCGATTGCCATTATCTGGTTCGGCGGATACCGGATCGCCCAGAACAATCTGCAGGTCGGGGATATGATGGCGTTTATCCAGTACGCTATGCAGGTCATGTTCTCCATCATCATGGTGACGATCATGTTTGTCATGGTGCCCAGGGCACAGGCGTCAGCTGACAGGATCAACGAGGTCATGGACATTAAGCCGGAGATTGTGGATCCGCCGCAGGGCCAAAAAACCAGTCGGGAAGGCAATGTAGAATTCCGGGATGTTACTTTCAGCTATCCCGGCGCCGAACTGCCCGCCGTGAAAAATATTTCGTTTGCCGCCTGCCCCGGTGAAGTGACGGCAATTATAGGCGGCACCGGCTCGGGCAAATCAACGCTGATCAACCTGATCCCGAGATTCTACGACGTTGACAGCGGCTGTGTCCTGGTTGACGGGGTGGACGTAAGGCAAATGGAGCAGAAAGACCTCCGGGCAAAAATCGGTTTTGTCCCGCAGACCCCGATCCTTTTCAGCGGCACTGTTTCAGAAAACATTCGCTATGGAAAATCCGACGCCACCGAAGAAGAGATCGTTCACGCGGCGGAGGTCGCCCAGGCGAGCGAATTTATTTACCAGATGGATGGCAAATACGAAGCTGAGGTTTCTCAGGGCGGCACGAATTTATCCGGCGGCCAGAAACAGAGGCTGTCCATTGCGCGCGCGCTGGTCAAGAAGCCGGGGATATATATATTGGATGACAGTTTTTCAGCGCTGGACTTCAAGACTGACGCTCTGCTCCGGGCGGCGCTTAGAAAAGAGACTGCCGCTTCAACTGTAATCATTGTCGCCCAGAGGGTGGGGACAGTCATGGACGCCGACAGGATTATCGTTCTCGACGCGGGTGAGATTGTCGGAATGGGCAAACACAAGGAACTCCTGAGTACCTGCGAAGTCTACCGTGAGATAGTATCCTCCCAGTTATCGGAAGAGGAGATTGCCCGAAAAGATGAGTGAGCGCGACACACAAAGACAAAGACCCGGCCCGCCTCCGGGAGGCCACATGGGCCGGGGTCATATGATGGGACGGCCGGTTGAAAAGGCGAAGGATTTCAAGGGTACTTTTCTGCGGCTGATCGGGTACCTGAAGCCGGAAAAATACCGCTTTATGGCGATGACTGTTCTGGCTGTATTAAGTACGGTTTTTTCCATTGTAGGCCCTAAAATTATGGGGAAAGCCACAACCAAGATTGCCGAGGGGGTCCTGGCCAGGTATTCCTATTATGTACAGTTGTATACGGCAATCCAGGAAAGAATGCCGGTAGAAGTGATCAATAAACTTAAAAATCAGCCTATCCCGGGCTTTGATTTCGGGTATATTGAAAAAATCCTGCTCTGGCTGATCGTGTTATATGTAATCAGCGCGCTTTGCAGCTTTGCGATGGGTTATATAATGTCCGGCGTTTCCCAGAATACGGTCTATAAAATGCGTAATGATGTAAAGGATAAGCTCGACAGCCTGCCCTTGAAATATTTTGACCAGCGGACCCACGGCGAGATTTTAAGCCGTGTAACCAACGACATGGACAACATCGCCACGACTCTTCAGCAGAGCCTGTCCCAGCTGATCATGTCCGTAGTGACTGTAGTCGGTATTTTGATTATGATGCTGACAATCAGCCCTGTGATAACAGTGCTTGCCCTGGTGACCCTGCCGGCCAGCGGTATAATTACAGCTTTTATAGCCAAAAATTCTCAGAGATATTTTGCGGACCAGCAAAAATGCATCGGAGAGATGAACGGCCATGTGGAGGAGATGTACGCGGGGCATAAAATCGTCAAAGCGTTCGGGCACGAGGAAGACTCCATAGGCAAGTTTAAAGGGATTAACAAAAGATTATATGATGCGGGATGGAAAGCTCAGTTCATGAGCGGAATTATCTTCCCGGCCCTGAACTTTGTCAACAATATAGGGTATGTCGTCATCTGTATCGCCGGAGGGCTTCTGGTTGCCAAAAGAAAGATTGAGATTGGCGATATTCAGGCGTTTACCCAGTATATTAGGCAGTTTACCCAGCCGATCATCCAGGTGGCCAACATCGCCAACGTGCTCCAGTCTACCATCGCTTCCGCCGAACGGGTCTTTGAAATACTTGATGAGCTTGAGCAGATTCCGGATAAGAAAGATACGCAGATAATCAAATTTCCCAAAGGCAGGCTGACTTTTGAGCATGTGTGGTTCAGCTATAAAGAAGACGCTCCCCTTATTGAAGATTTAAATCTGGAGATCAAGGAAGGAAGCATTATCGCCATCGTCGGCCCGACAGGAGCGGGGAAAACCACCCTGGTTAACCTGATCATGCGCTTTTACGAGGCGGACAGGGGGCGTATAACAATCGACGGCGTGGATATAAGAGACATCAGCCGCGGGGACCTGCGCGCGATGTTCGGCATGGTTTTACAAGATACATGGCTGTTCAACGGCACGATCAGGGACAACATCGCCTACGGGCGGGAAGGGGCGAGTGAGGAAGAGATTATCAGCGCGGCAAAAGCCGCCGAGGCCCACCATTTCATCAAGACTCTCCCGGACGGCTACGATACAGTGCTGAATGAAGAAGCGACCAACATTTCCCAGGGCCAGAAGCAGCTTCTGACCATCGCCCGCGCCGTTCTTGCCGACCCGGCGATCCTCATTCTGGACGAGGCGACCAGCAACATTGATACAAGGACCGAGGCGCTGATCCAAAAGGCGATGACGAACATGATGAAGGGAAGGACATGTTTTGTCATTGCCCACAGACTTTCGACCATCCGCTTTGCGGACATCATTCTGGTGATGAACAAAGGCGCCATCATCGAGCAGGGCAATCACGAGGAACTTCTGGCCAAAGGCGGCTTCTACGCCGACCTCTACAACAGCCAGTTTACCGGCCGGCACCTGGACGCGGGGTAGGCTTTTCTTTGTAAAAAGGAATTCATAGTAATTCACCACCATTGGGTCAAATGTTTAAAATAAAGTATATCCATCCATATCTTCAGTGCAGTTGATTATATGAGTGGCACAGGAAATACAAGGATCGAAAGAACGTATAATACGGCCTAAAATAGTGTCGAGCAGATTTGCGCTGTAGATGTCCGTATCTACAAGAGCGCTTTCCACAGGGCCGCGGTTACCATTTCTATCCTTGGGTGAGAAATTCCACATTGTTGGCGTAATAATTTTATATTCTAATATATTTTCATCTTCGATATTCGTTCTATGAAGAAGAGCGCCGCGCATGGCGTCAGTTGTGGCTGTTGCCTGGTTTTTAACTGGTTTCTCCTTTTGGTTTATTGGAGGCGGCCCCGGTATTAGCTGATCCAACCATTCCCGAATCAATTCTGCCACTAACAGGGTTTCAATTGATCGGGTGAAGATCCTGTCCATGGTCGAAGTGCCGCCGTTGTACCGTCCGTTAATAATCATCCTGGCAAGAGGACCGACCTGGAAATATTGGCCGGCATATTTTACGGCTTTAATCCAGGTGTAAGCCCCAGGCTTGTACGGATTTGGCCTTATTTCCCGGTTGTTTTCCATATTAAACCAGGAATTTGCGATATCCTCCTGAATAAGTCCGGGATCTAGTGTTGAAATTTGGTTATCTGTTAGCACTCCGCTTCTCAAAAGAACCTTTTCATTCTTCGTTCCGAACCTGAATAAACCGAAAGATAATAGGCGGCGTGGAGTTATGCCTATTCTAAAATAGTCACCGTATACCCGGGCTATAAGTTCCGTATCCGGTACCAGAAAACCTTTCACGAATTCGTTTATATCTTTAATCAACGCCTTGGCCTGATTTATTTTGTCTGCTGTCGGAGCAACCGCGACACCGCCATATACAAAACTATGCTGGTGGGGGGCTTTTCCGCCAAACAGGGCGAGCATCTGGTGGCTTTCCTGCGCTGCCTTGACTGCTTCATGGTAATGTCCCGCCAGTCGTTCGTTATCGTGTAAATTTAATCTAAAGTCAGAAAGGGAAGAGCTTTCAAAAGGCGGCCGTTTAGGCATCTGGACGAAATCCGGAAGGCTGAAAAAATAAAAATGACGGATATGATTTTGCAAAAATTCGGCGCCGAACATTATATTTCTCAGCAACTGGGCATTTTTTGTCAGTTCGCTGTCATATAGTTCGTCCAGAAGGTAACTTGAAACAGCGCCATGAGCCTGGGAACAGATGCCGCATATCCGCTGCGTAAGGTAAACGGCGTCGGTTACCTTTCTCCCTTGCATCATCCACTCAAAACCTCTGAACATGGCGCCGCTCGCGTTGGCTTCTATAACCCGGCTGTTCTCAATGGTTATCTCAACTGATAAAAGACCGCTTAACCTGGTTACAGGGCTGAAAATTATACTCCTATTGTTCATTTTTACACTCCAATATTACTCAGGCAGGTCCTTGATTGTTTTTTCTTTTTTCGGGCAAGGTGGTAAAAAACGGCTCCGATCCATCAGGGAAATCTTCATTTGTACATCCGATGCAGGGAGTATTGGCTTTTACAGGCCAGCTGACATGATTTACCCATAACCTGTACGGGCAGTCTGCCGGTGTGCGCGGTCCAACGCATCCGAGAGAAAACATACATTCTATATCGCCAAGCCTTTCTGCAAAATCACCCCTGTCAAAACAGGAACGACGCTGGCAGTGGCGGTGAACGATAAATTCGTAAAAAAGCTTGGGCCTGTTTAAATCATCCAGCTCAGGTCTTCCGAACATAAGAAGGTGGGCGAGGGTTCCTACAAACCAGTCGGGATTTACCGGACAACCGCTAACATTGATGACTTCCCTGTTAACGACATCTCTTACGCCGACACTCCCGGTAATGTTTGGCCGGGCGGCCGAGGGTCCGCCAAAACTTGCGCAGGTACCTATAGCGACTACATACTTAGCAGACATACTCAGCCACTTTACTGCTTCCAGAGCAGTTATATTTTTATTTTCAGTCCTTGCGATAATATTATAGAGACCGTTATCCTTAACAGGTATAGCCCCTTCGACGACAAGAACGAACTTATCCTTGTAAGTGGTTGCAGCTTGTTCAAGAATATAAAGGGCTTCCTTACCTTGAGCAGCCATGAATGTATTGCTGTAAAGGAGGTCAATCATATCGGAAAAGACTCGGTCAAGGTATGGATAGGTTGTGTTCATGAAGGAAATATTATTGTCGCCGCTGTCGTTTGTTTCAACCCAGATTACCGGCAGCTTATTTGTTCTATTATGCTGCAGATAGTCTTTAACCAAGGGCAGTATTGTACCGGAAAGTGAATAACTATTATTAGATCGCTGTTTCCTGCACAAGTTTACATATTCTTCTTTTCTCAAAAATTTAACCTTCCTAAATAGATTGAATCCAATATATCTATATGCCTGGCAGGATCAAAAAATGATTCTGCATTAACTCCCTAATTTAAAGAAGGTAACCCGGGCATATTAAAGATCTAGACGAATGAAGGGAGGGAAAAAAATAAAATTATCATTTAAAAAAAATCAAGGGACCATGGACAGAATTGTTAGGGTGATAGTTGGTGTTTTATTAATAGGAATAGCTGTTTTTCAGCCGGTTTTACTAAGCAGAAATTGGTTAGTTGTCTCTTTTATTGCAGGAGCTTATTTGTTGGGAGTGGCTGCCCTGGGGTATTGAATTTTTTATGACGCGCTGGGTTGGTCAACCCGAAATGAAAGTAAGGTTTAAATTTTCTCGAAGCGGGGGGACGCTAAGCGGGGGGCACGTATTTTTTCCTTTTTAGAATATCTGAAGATGCAAATTCAGGGCCCTGTCTTGGGTAAAAAGTTTTGATTGTTAACGATAATACTTTAAAGAGGAGATTAATAAGATATATCTTTAACAAAACACGGATATGAAGATATTGAAGAATCACGCAAAGGGTTAAAGGCGGTGACAGTTTATAATCACTGCAAACCTGATCTATAATTGCTGTAGATGTAAACATGCGCCAATACGATGAAAGAATAGCAGCAAATAATAACCAACCGCACCGGGAATGCCGGAGAACGCCCACATCGGCGAAAGGAATCTTTTAAAATCAACCTCGCTCTGTTTACAAAGTTACCGGATTAAATACCAATTCGTCCGGGATGTGTCCGCCGGTTTAAGAGCAGGTTGATAAGCGTTACCAGCAGGGCAGCGGCCAGCGCTGACCAAAACCCGGGAATAGTCAATCCCGGAACAATTTTGTCTGTCAACATTACCATCCAGGCGTTGATGACCAGTGTGAACAGTCCGAGGGAGATTAAATTGAAGGGCAGGGTGATCAGCAACAGCAAGGGGCGGATCAAAACATGCAGAAGCGTTAACACTATTCCGGCTAAAAGCCCTGCCCACATACCGTTTAAACCCGCTGCCGGCAGAATCAGCGCAGCCGCACATAAGGCAAGAGTATTGGCGATGATTTTAAGGACCAGTCTGTTCATTCAATTCACCCCGGCTTAATAGAAGTCTATAAATATCTTGATTCCGGCGGACTGTACTTCTGCCAAACGGTACCTGCCATTCTTCCGCATTTCCCGAAACAATTTAAGACACCCTGCCAACAACGATTCCACAGATATCCGGCCGGCGCCGGTTCCGCCCAGGTTAAGATGCTTCAGGCTGCGTATCCGCTTCGGAATAAGCAGGTCAAGCAGGCAGGCGAGATCAAGGAATGCGGCCAGGGTCAGGTCAAGGACATACAGGGGGACGGGAATGACAATTCGCCGAAACCCGTCCCGGGATACTCTGACCAGCATAAGTTGGCCTTGCAGTTTACTCCACATATACCTCCACCCTTGTGGTTCCCTTTACCGGATCTTCGCTTTCGATGTCGACCAGCTTCCCGTTCGCCAGGCCCTGCTCAATGAGGTTCACCAGTTCCTGAAAGTTAATCTTGGTGATGTCCAGCCCCTTTCCCGCCATTTCCTGGCGGGCTTCGTCGGGTATAAAATTCGTAGCCATACTGCCAAAATGGGAAGCTACTTTCAGCAGGCTGAGAGGAATGTTGACGTTTACTTTTTCCTTATCGCTGTCTACGCGCACCCTCAGAAAACGGTCCTCAAGCTTTTTTCCGGGAACTAGCGCCCTGTTTTCAGTGTCATCCAGAGCGTCCAGGAGTTCAACTCCTTCTTCAACAGAAATCTTTCCGTCCCGCACCATCTGCAGGATTTTGCTTTTCTCATCACTCATGATCATTTATCCCTTCTTTGAGTTAATTTTAGAGTTAATTTTACTTCGCTGTTTTTCTCAGCAGCCTGGCGGCCTCCTGAGTGGAAATTTCTCCTTTTTCCAATGCCCCAAGTATTTCTTGCTTTTGAACCTTGCCTTCTCCTTCATCCTGTTTTTGTACTTTGTAGCCCATGGCCTGAATCACTCCATCCAGACGGTTGCGGACCGTGGGGTAGGAGATGCCTAGTTCTTTTTCCACATCCTTTATGTTGCCCCGGCATTTAAGAAAGACCTCAACGAACTCCTGCTGCTCAGCCGGCAGCTTACAGAACCTGCAGGAGGTGAAACTGCCTTCGATCCTTGTCTGGCAATGGCTGCAAGTGAGGCTGCTGATCGTCATTTCATGACTGCAGACGGGGCAGCAATTTGGCGCTTTAAATTTCATTTATCCACCCACCTTATCAATTATAGTTTTACTACCCAAAGCTATCCTAATACAAACAATTGATAATGTCAATATCGACATTAATAATATTAATATATAGGTTAATAATATTAAGGTATTTTAGAAGCCGGAGATCATCAATAGTAGCTAGGGCGGTTATTTCACCAATCCGGACTATATCAAATTCCTCGAAAGAGATCTGCTCAGTTTATTTTTATAGAATTTAGGATTCGATAAATTGCCTATAGGATTTATTTTTTTGCGTCAAAGTATTATTCTAATTGGAGGCAAAGAAGACTTTAAAAAAATTATTTGGCGAGGATTACATAACCACTTATCGCTTCGAAGTTTTGGCAAGCAAGTTCTGAAGAGATGCGCTTTGCCGGTTCTTTATAATTATAGGGGCAGGCTTTACTTTGTGAAATTGTTTTATGCATATATTTACAGGAAAAGAGCCCGAAGGCTCTTAAAAGACATACTTTCGCAGTTTTTTCCCAGAGGTCCCTTTTTGCCACGCCTCTTAACCGAGAATCGCTTTCAAATCTGCTTCAGGCGTGCTTATTGGCTTAATGTCAAATTTATCAACCAAGACACCCAATACATTGGGGGAGAGAAAAGCCGGCAGCGACGGGCCAAGGTAGATATTTTTTATGTCCAGCGACAGGAGCGTCAGCAGTATACAGACGGCTTTCTGTTCAAACCAGGAGAGCACGATCGTCAGCGGCAAATCATTGACCCTGCAATTGAAAGCATCGGCGAGGGCAAGGGCAACTTGAATTGCTGAGTACGCGTCATTGCACTGTCCCATATCCATAATGCGGGGGAAGCCGCCTATTTGACCTAAATCAAGATCGTTAAAACGGTATTTGCCGCAGGCAAGGGTCAAGATGATTGTATCGCCGGGAGCCTTTTTAACAAACTCGGTGTAGTAGTTCCTGCCGGACTTTGCGCCATCGCAGCCGCCCACAAGGAAGAAGCGCTTAATTGCGCCGGCATTGACCGCTTCAATCACTTTATCCGCCGCGCCCAGCACAGTATTGCGGGCAAAACCGGTCATCAGCTCAGATCCGCCGTTGATCCCAGTCATCTTTTTGTCTTCATTCCAGCCGCCCAGTTCAAGCGCCTTTTCAATTACCGGGGTAAAATCCTTTATCCGGTCTTTTTCTGTTATATGTTTAATTCCCGGGTAGCCAACCACAGAAGTGGTGAAGATCCTGTCTGCATAGGAAGGTTTTGGCGGTACTATACAGTTGGTTGTATATATAACCGGCGCCGGTATACCGTCGAACTCCTTCTGCTGGTTATGCCAGGCAGTTCCGAAGTTGCCCTTTAGATGCGAGTATTTCTTCAGTTCCGGGTATCCGTGCGCCGGCAGCATTTCGCTGTGGGTATAGATATTTATACCCTTATCCTTAGTCTGTTCCAATAACTGCTTCAGGTCCAGCAGGTCATGGCCGGTAATAACTATAAACGGCCCTTTTTCTATTGTTGTAGAAACCTTTACCGGTACGGGATGCCCGAATGCCGAGGTGTTGGCCTCGTCAAGCAGGGCCATGCATTTGAGATTTACCTGTCCGAACTCCATGATCAGTCCCAACCATTCCTCAACTGTGTGTTCCTGGCCAATGGCGCGCATACCTTTATAAAGCCATGAGCTGACCTCATCGTCTCTCTTGCCGAGCACATAGGCATGCCAGGCGTAGGCCGCCATGCCGCGCAGGCCGAACAACAATGTGGAGCGGAGGGATACTATGTCCGTGTCCCCTTGCCACAGTTCACCAGCCGGAGGTTCTTCAGCGCCTCCCAATCTTTCTTTTTCATTTTGGACCAGCCTTTTGAGCTCATCAATTCTTTCGATGTCAAAGTTTACATTGGTTAACAATGCAAAAAGTCCCTGCATCATCAGCTCGTCTGCTTCTCTGCTCAATCCGTTGACCTGCGCGGCCCTGGCAAGTCCTATCAGGGCGCAGGTAAGCTCATCATGCTTGACTGCAACATCCGGCTTCTTACCGCACACGCCCGAATTTGTGCATCCTTTTCCGCCTGCTGTCTGTTCGCATTGAAAACAAAACATTTTGTCCATTTGAGGACCTCCTTAAAAATTTATTATTTGGATTGTCAAATGTTCCGAAACAAGCCTTGACTTGCCCTTTAATTTCTTTTTCCTTTGTGCTTGCAGATTAATTTTAATATAATGAAAACAAAAAAACGGTAACCATGGTTACCAAAAGCACGAGGTATAAAAATGTTTGATAAATCAATGAAAACACTTTTAACATGCGGGTTGTTCAAGGGAATGAATAATAATGAATTGATGAGCGTTCTTACTTGCCTGAATCCGAAAGTCTGCAGCTACAAAAGAAACGAGCCGGTCGCAATGGAAGGCGACCAATTAACAGGTCTGGGGATAGTCCTTGCAGGAGATGTCATAATCACCAGAGAGAACGCAGTCGGCGACCGGATAATCATAGAAATGAACGGGTCTGGAGAATTGTTTGGTGAAATAGCCGCATTTGCAGGCAGTTTTGTATGGCCTGATACAATTATAGCGCGTGAAGCTTGCGAGGTAATGTTTCTGCCAGTTGAAAAGATAGTCGGCAGTTGTGAAAATGCATGTGCCAGTCATAAGTTGATGATAGCAAATATACTTAAAATAATATCCTTGAAAGCTCTCCTGCTGAATAGAAAGATTGACTATTTGGTTATTAAAAGCATACGTGGAAAGGTCTGCGCTTTCCTGTTCGAGCAGTTTAAAAAACAGGGTAAGCAAACTTTTGTCATGCCGTTGAAGCGAAATGAACTGGCAGACTTTTTAAATGTATCCCGGCCCTCTCTTTCACGTGAGATGGGGAAACTAAGGGATGAAGGAGTTATTGAATTTCACAGGGCTTCGATAAAAATCAAAGACCTGAACACCCTGAAGACTCTGGCAGAATAGACATCCATGCCGCTTAAAGCGGCGCCGGCTAATAGGTTTGAAAAAAAAATTATAAGAATCGCTTGACATATTAAAATGATTTTGGTATATATTTAAATATAATACTATACTAATATTATCCACATTGAAATGGCCGCAAAACTTAGGATGCCAGATGCAGGTGTCAGATGCAGATGCCAGATGATTAGTTCCGCAGACTGACTGCCGCCGCCGAAAACTTACGGCCAAACAAGGCAAGGTACGCATGAAACTAAATCAAGCGACGGACTATGCAATACGGTCAGTCCTGCACCTTTCAGGACTGCCTTTCGGGCAGGTGGTGGAAGCTAAGCTAATAGCCGAAGAAGAAAATATACCGATGCGATTCTTGTTAAAGATCATGCGCCTTCTTACTCAAGCGGAGATAGTCGAGTCATACCGGGGTGTCAACGGTGGCTATGCGTTGGCCAGGAATTCTTCCGAGATAACCCTGCTGGATGTGATCGAGGCAATTGAAGGTCCGATAGCGATTAACCGCTGTCTTATCGACCCGGAATACTGCAGCAAAAAATTCAGCGAGCATTGTCCGGTGCACGAAGCACTCTTTAAACTCCAGCAATCTATGGCGGAGCATCTTAAACAATATAATTTTCAGATGCTCCGGGAACGGATGAAATGAAATCATCCATTTATTAAACCCATATGTGTACTATATTAGTATACAATTATTTTTCACTAATTGTATACCATATAAGTATAATTTATAAAAAGGAGGAAAAACAAATTGTCAATCTGTATTTCTGCTGACAAAATTCTTTACAACTTCCTGGCGTCCAAAAGCGATGTGGAAACATCCTTCAACCGTGTGCCCGACCAGGCTGTAAAGTGCGGTTTCGGCATGCAGGGGGTATGCTGCCGGCTTTGCTCCAACGGACCATGCCGGATAACTCCCAAATCACCCCGGGGTGTCTGCGGCGCTACTCCTGACACCATGGTAGCCAGGAACTTCCTGCGGGCGGTGGCGGCAGGAGCGGCCTGTTACCTGCACATTGTCGAAAATGCCGCTGTTAGCTTGGGTGAAATTGGCCGGGGCAATTCCGACCTGCCTTTAAAGGGGGTCTCCCTTTTAAATGAATTGGCAGGTCGCCTTGGAACTACCGGCTCTACTGAAGAAGAAAAAGCGGTAAACCTGTCTAACATGGTGCTGGCGGACTTATACCGCCCTCGCAGTGAGAAAATGCGGCTGGTCAAGAAATTGGCCTACGGGCCGCGCTATGAAAAATGGGCAGGGTTGGGTATCCTGCCCGGCGGCGCAAAATCAGAGGTTTTTGACGCCCTGGTCAAGAGCGGCACCAATTTATCCAGCGACCCTGCCGACATGCTGCTGCACTCCCTGCGCCTGGGCATTGCCACCGGTTTATACGGGCTTGCCATGACCAACCGGATTAACGACATCATCTGGGGAGAGCCTGAAATCAGACTGGCCAAGGCCGGTTTCGGAGTGGTCGACCCGGATTATATAAATATTATGGTTACCGGCCACCAGCAGTCCCTGATTGGCATTCTGCAGGACACCCTGTCGTCTCCTGCGGCTGAGTCCATAGCTGAAGCATCCGGAGCTAAAGGTTTCAAAATTGTCGGCTCTACGTGCGTCGGCCAGGATATGCAGCTGCGGGGCGCGCACTGCGGGGATGTTTTTGCCGGCCACACCGGAAACAACTTCACCAGCGAGGCGCTGATCGCCACTGGGGCTATTGACCTGGTGGTGTCGGAATTTAACTGCACCCTGCCGGGGATTGAAACTGTCTGCGACCAGATGCATGTGCCGCAGTTCTGTCTGGATGATGTGTCAAAGAAACAAAATGCCGAATACCTGCCTTTCAATCTGAAAGATCGCCATATCATTGCCGGGAAAATTATTGGGGCAGGCGCGGAAAGTTACGCGGCCAGGCGCAAAAAAATAGCCATAGATGTGCCTGTCCACGGCTATGACGACGTGCTCACCGGCCTAAGTGAAAAAACCCTGAAAAACTTTCTGGGCGGCAGCTACAAGCCGCTTATCGATCTTATCGTCGCCGGAAAAATAAAAGGTATCGCCGCCGTGGTGGGGTGTTCCAACCTTGCCGCCGGCGGGCACGATGTCTTTACAGTAGGGATGACCAGGGAATTAATCAAACGCGACATTATAATCCTTTCAGCCGGATGCACCAGCGGCGCCCTGGAGAATGTCGGTTTAATGTCACCTTCAGCGGCGGAACAAGCCGGGCCAAACCTGAAAGAAATCTGCCGGCAGATGGGAATACCCCCTGTGCTGAATTTTGGACCCTGCCTGGCCATCGGCCGCCTGGAGGAAACAGCGGCTGATATCGCGGCGGAACTGGGCGTGGATTTACCGCAACTGCCCCTGGTTCTCTCAGCGCCCCAGTGGCTGGAAGAACAAGCGCTGGCGGACGGGGCCTTCGGCCTGGCTCTTGGACTCAGCCTGCACCTGGCCATTCCGCCCTTCATTACCGGCAGCGAAACGGTTACCAGGGTGCTGACGGCCGACCTTGAGCAACTAACCGGCGGGCGTGTTATTGTAGACGGCGATATTATCTCGACAGTCAACCAGTTGGAAGCGGTTATCAACGCCAAAAGATCAGGCCTGGGCCTGTAAGAGGTGAATAAATGATGATGAAAAGGATATTCATTAAGCCGGAATTGTGCGAAGGGTGCAAGAATTGTCAGGTGGCCTGCCTGGCGGAACACAGCCCGTCCCGTTCGGTCTGGTTTGTAAACTTATCCGACCAGAGCAGCCAGCCGCGCAATTATGTTGAACTGAACAACGAAGGGCGCCCCGTGCCGCTATCCTGCCGGCAGTGTGACGAACCGGAATGTGTCAGCGCCTGCGTTTCGGGGGCGCTTCAAAGAGATCCCGCCACGTGTTTGGTCGTCCATAATCAAAAACAGTGCGCCGGCTGTTGGATGTGCGTAATGTCCTGTCCCTACGGCATGATTTTGCCGGACGCCAGAGAAAGCAAGATTGCAGTAAAATGTGACTTTTGCGCCGACAGGGGCACGCCGCGCTGCGTTGAAGCCTGCCCTACCGGAGCAATCTCTTTAATCGAGGCGCCGTCGCCGGACACAGACGGAGAATATTACGTTCTGACGGGGGGTGAGCAGCAGTGAAATACCTGATTTTAGGCGCCAGCGCGGCCGGTCTCAGCGCCGCCGGGGCCATTCGCCGGCACGATCCCCGGGGCGAAATAACAGTCCTGTCCCGCGACAGTCAAATATATTCCAGGTGCCTGCTGCCGGATGTGCTGGCAGGCAAAAGGGGCGCCGCGTCAACCTGTTTTATAACTGAGGACTTTATGCAGAAAAACCGCCTCAACTGGGCTGCCGGGAGCATAGCGGCAAGACTCCTGCCGGAAGAGAAGGCGGTAGTGGCGGATAATGGCGATAAACTTTATTATGACAAACTCCTCATTGCCACCGGAGCGTCTTCCATTTTACCGCCGGTAGAGAATATCCGCCGGGGGCGGCAGATTTACGGCCTGCGCAACCTTGATGATGTATCGGCTATTGCCGGGGCCGCTGAAAACTGCCTCCAGGCGGTAATTATGGGCGGCGGGTTGGTTGGTGTTGACGCGGCGGCAGCCTTGAACGAAAAAGGGCTGTCGGTGACTGTTGTGGAAGTGGCGGACCGTATCCTGTCGCTGCAGCTGGACCAGAAGGCGGCCGGACGCTATGAAGCGCTCTTCCGTGACCGGGGTATTGAAATAATTACCGGGGAAATGGTCAGCAAAATCGTGCTGGATAAAAAGGAAAACGTCGCCGGTGTGCAGCTGAAAGGCGGCCGGCTGATACCCTGCGGCCTGGTGGTTGCCGCCACCGGCGTCAAACCTGACATTTCTTTCCTAGAGGGCACGGCCGTCGAGGTTGGCCGTGGTATCAGGGTGAATGAATACCAGGAAACGTCATACCCGGACATTTATGCCGCCGGAGATGTCTGCGAGTCTATGGAAACCTTCACCGGCAAAATTACAACCACTCCCATCTGGTCCCTGGCGGTAATGCAGGGAAAGATCGCCGGGACAAACATGGCCGGGGTGCGCCGGAAAGCGGCCGGCAATTTTGCCTATAAAAACTCCATGACATTTTTTGGCCTGGCGGCTGTTTCCTTCGGCCTGCCCGAGGCGCCCGACTCCAGCTATGAAACTTATATCCTGGAGCGCGCCGGCAGTTATGAAAAAATTATCATTAAGGACGGCCGCCTGAAGGGGGCTATCCTGCAAGGCGACATATCAAGGGCGGGAGTGCTCGGCGCCCTGATTCGCGAAGACTATCCGGTTAAAGTTGCCCCGGACAAATTATTTGATTTAAACTACGCCTGCTTTTTCCGCGAGCTGGAAAACGGCGAGTTTACTTATCAAGATGAGGCGTTAACTTCAAAGTAAGCAATGAAAAGTAAGCAATAAAAATTTTGGCCGGGAAACCTGTTATATTAAAATATTGAACAAGGAGGTCTATAGTATTATGAAAAAATGGCGCTGTATAGTTTGCGGGTATGTACACGAAGGGGAAACACCGCCTGAAGTATGTCCGAATTGCGGAGCTCCAAAGGAAAAATTCGAGCTGCTGGTTACCTCCGGCCCTGACCTGGTTGACTGGAATAAAATCGGCGCGGCAAAGGGATCCGGCTTTGAAAGCGACCTGGAAATGCATTTCAAAGGAGAATGCATGGAGGTGGGAATGTATATCGCCATGGCCCGCCAGGCCGAGCGGGAAGGCTATACCGAGATAGCCGAAACGATGAAGCGCATTGCCTGGGAAGAAGCCCACCACGCGGCGCGCTTTGCCGAACTCCTGGGAGATGTATTAAGCGAAAGCACCGAGGAAAACCTGAAAAGGCTGGTGGACGGTGAAGCCGGCGCCAACCGGGGGAAGAAAGATATCGCTATCCGCTCCAAGAAGGAAGGCCAGGACGCCGTCCACGACTCCGTCCACGAAGCCTGCAAGGACGAAGCGAGGCACTGCATGGCTTTCTACGGGCTCCTAAAAAGGTACTTCCCACAAAAATAAATAATAAAAAGCATGCAGGGGCGACAAATTTCGCCCCTGCATGCTTCCAGGCGAAGCAGGGAGGGTGTGTCCCGAACTTTGTGTAAAGTCCAAATTGATATAGAATAAGGCGGTTGTTTTAGGGGCCAGTTAACTAAGGAAACGTAACATAATAACTGTTGCATTTAGTGGAATTATGTTACAATGGTGGCATGGAATATGACAGAGCGGCGGATTTCAAAAAAATCTTTATCATGCTTATTCCATTCCTCAACGAACAGCGCCGCAGACTATTTGCCGGCGCCATGGCCAAGATCGTTGGTTTTGGCGGGATCTCCTTCCTTCGAAAATGCCGTCTACGCAAGGCAAGCTTTATCCGCTGTTATACATCGTCACTTCGCTGCTCTCTCAATGGATTGTCGAATGGCTTTCTCAAGGTCATTCGGAACGTCGGTACCAATTTGATATTTTTCACCTGTTTTCATTTTAATTTCAACAGCATAAAAACCAGAAACATTAAAGAGCCAGCCATGAGGGGTCAGGCGGATTCCCCAGCCGTAGTACCATGGGTTTTTCACGATCTGGCATGATTCAATATCTATTAAGGGGAATTTTTTTCGAATGACTCCCGGACCGAATCGTATCTCGAGAAAATCTTCTTTAATTACTACGGTTAGCGTGGCGAATAACGCCAGACAGACTCCAAGAATAATCAGAACTGTGAAGGGAATCCAATCAAAACCATCAGCAGCCATGAGACACGCAATGAAAATCATTCCGATGATTAATGTAATTATCGTCAAGTATCCAATTTGGGTGTGTTGATAGGGCTTAATCATACTTTTCCCTCCAGTTCGAGCAAAAAAATTTTCTTTATCTCCTCTTTGTCTAATTCCAAAAACCGCGCCTCGGCCAGCAAGTCCCGGATTTTTTTTGTAATTTCCTCTTCTTTTTGTTTTCTCTTTAATTTTTTAGCGGTTGGTGCGATGAAGGTTCCGCTCCCCCTTTTGGTCGTGATGATGCCTTCCCGCTCCAGTTCCTGATAGGCCCTGACGATGGTGTTGGGGTTGATCAGGAGTTCTACGGCAAGCCGCCTGACCGGCGGCAATTGTTCCCCTTCTTTGATCACGCCGGTAATCACCGCTTTTTTAATTTGTTCCGCAACCTGGACGTAAAGCGGTATGCCCGTATAAGGGTTGATAAACAGCTTCAAAATAAAGACCTCGTCGATATTATTAATGTATTAATACTATGATACAATATTATTTTTGTCAATAAAAATTTTTATTGACAGGGCTTTTTACTGAACAATAAAATGAGTTAACACTACTTGAACCGGGAGAAAGAACGTGAATTCGAACCTTAAATGGCAGTATAATGAAATGCGCCAGGCCGGTACCGGTTATGCGGATGCTGCGAAAGCGCAGGTCTATGAACCCCGCATGCAAAAATTGCTGAACATCAAGGAGGGTGCGAGATGAAAGTAATCGACATTGCAGATCAGCACAGGGAAATCTACTTCCAATGCCTGGAAGACTGGTCCGAAGAAATAAAGGAAGCGAGCGACCATAAAGAAAAGTGGCATGAAAAAATAAAGGACAAGGGACTCAGAGTCAAACTCGCAGTAAACGATATGGGAACCATTGGACTCAGGGCAAGATCAGAAACCGGTTGTTGTTGACCACGTGGGGCAAGAGTTTCAGTCTTAAGCTCCTCGTCCCAGCCCAGGTACTTGTCCCTCGCTCCCACCTTCAGGGCGGCCAGGTTATAGCTTAAGGCGGCGATAGGCACATCCCTGTAGCAAGCCAGGTATTTGATCCGGGGACCAATCATCTTGTGACAGCCAAGATAATGGTAATTTCTCACCATATGGTCTAAAGACCGGCTCCAGCTCTGTGTCATTGACCAGGGAGATTGTGACTGGTTGGAACTCCTTGAGACTTCCGGCCAGTGGGCATATTTCAATAAGAACAGATTCATTCGCTGCCCGCATGCTCGTCCTTCTCTTGAGTTGCCCTTATAGCAACGTCGCCGCCGAACTCCTGGAAGAATTATCGCATAAAAGTCTCCAAATGTTCAGCCCTTTTTTCTTTAATCGTAGTAGCCGAAACCGCCCAAGGCAGACGAATCCGGAGAGCATGAGAAAGCCGTAATGATTGATATGCGGCTTAAGGGAATATCCGATTCAACATAATTTTCTGTGCTGTTCATAATTTCTCCAATCCAATCCCGGCATTTCTCTCTCATGACTGGTTATTTCCTGATAATACCCGATTATAGGTAAAATAAAAAGAGCCTTACGGCTCTTTCTTAGAATTTTCTGCTAAGTTTTTAATTGATTCCGCAATGTTCTTGATTGATTCTGCAATAGATTCATTAGCTCTTAAAAATCTCCAAGAAAAATTCCACAACACTACCACAAGGAAAACATAAACTCCTATTATTAAGAACCCCGAAATGCTAGCCAAAAAACCACCCCTTCCCCTTATTATTCGACAAAGAGAAAGTTTTTCCTTGACAAATATTCCGTCAAATATCGACAATGACGCT
This sequence comes from Firmicutes bacterium UBA4049, assembly GCA_002382755.1. Classification (GTDB taxonomy): domain Bacteria; phylum Bacillota; class Desulfotomaculia; order Desulfotomaculales; family Nap2-2B; genus 46-80. The sequence continues at coordinate 19,156 of DFZT01000070.1, forward strand.
TTACAGATGGAGGCGCTACAGGAGTTTAGGTAGGAAACTGCTATCTTCCGATAAGAAAATAATCTCTTTTATTACAATATCCTACATGCATCTCAATAATAATATGTTATCATTGTTTAAAAACAAAGGACATCTATCAGCCTGGTAATTTCAAGAATAAACCAATTGACTTTAATAATTAATCTTGAATAATTATTAATAAAGGAGAAGTGATCTATGGAAACCAATATAACCCCTGAGGATTTAACAAATGAGATAAATACCAAACCGTTGAACCTGTGGCAAAGAATCGCTGGAATACTCTGGGGTGGACCACGGAAAACTTTTGAGGACATTATCGCGGCGCCAAAACTAACGGGAATAATTATTCTCCTTTTGGGTATAAGTTTAATCCTTGCCGTCCTGATGCTTCCTAAAATAAAGGAGTTCACAATTGCGACTTTGCAGAGTATGCCGAATGCCGCCGGCATGCCTGCATCTGCTGTAAACGCGGCTGTTACGACGACAATGATAGCGGTTCTGGTGGGTTCAATAGCTACTCCGCTAATCACCTGGCTGATCTTGGCGGCGCTGTTAAGTCTGTTTAATTCCTTCAGCGGGGAAAAGACGTCCTTTAAAACATTCTTCAACATATGTGTTTATTCATATTTGCCGGTTATGATTGCTTCCATAGTAAAATCCGGCTTGATAATGTCTTCCCCGGCCCGGAATATGCGTGATATTAGCACAAGCCTGGCGCTGTTCCTGCCGGTAGATAAAATAGGAGACAGGTTGTACATGTTCCTTTTACAGATCGACCCCTTTCTTATTTGGAGCCTGGTTTTGCTGGCGCTGGGCAGTTCTTTGGCCATGAAAGTCGCCTTTAAAAAAACAGCTGTATATATCGGAGCGCTGTGGATCCTGTACGTACTTGCAATGACCTTTCTTGTTCCCTTAAGTAAATCTCCATTATAATAATTAAATGAATAACTAAAGCAGGATTGACAATCGGTTTGTTGCCTCTCATTAGCAGTAGGTGTAAAAGGAAGGGGAGTCAGCTGCATTGAAGTTAAACGCAGATTTGTTTCGCAGCATTTCCGGGGAAAAACTGTTGGCCGGGGCACTGATCCTCGGTCTTATTGTGTCTGTGGTCGGCATCAACCTGGCCAGAAACAAAAGAACGGCCAGTATACCAGTAAAAACAGCCAAAGCGGAGATTAGGCGCCTGCAGGACAATGTATTTGCCACAGGCAGAGTGAGATTGGTGGAAAAGCAGGAATTTTACAGCTATGAGGAAACAACGGTAAAAGAGATAATGGTCAATCCGGGAGATTCTGTGCGCGAGGGACAGGTGCTGGGACTTTTGGATGCCGGTGATTCCGGGGACAAGTTTAGTGAGGCCGAAGCCAACTATGCGGTACAGCAGTCGAACCTGGAAGACGCTCTGCATCCCAGGCAGGAGGAAATAGCCCAGATCAGGGCCAACCTTAAAAAGGCTGAGGCCGATTACAAAAACGCCCAGAAAGAAGCAGAGAGAAATAAACAGCTTTATGACCAGGGTGCTATCAGTTCTCAGGAATTGGAAGAAGCAGAGCTTGGACTGATAACAATGGAAACGGCATACAAAAATGCAGAAGCCGCGTTGAAAATAAAGGAATCAGGTCCCACCGGTCCCGAACTGGCCGCCCTCAAAGCACAGGTGGAGCAGGCCCGCATCCGGATGGAACTAGCCCAGCGGGAGTTTGAAAGAAACACTCTCACAGCGGAAATGGATGGTGTTGTAATAGCCGTGGAAGTTTCCGAGGGTGACCACATCAATCCCGGTACCAGGCTTATCACCATCGGTAATACGGCTAAAGTGGAAGTGACCGCCGGGGTGAGTGAGGCGGACAGCGGCAGGTTGAATGTCGGTCAAAAAGTCAAAGTAACCGCCGCGGCGCTGCCCGACCGTGAGTATACCGGTGTGCTGCGCAGCGTTTCCCCCGGCGCCCTTGTTGAAATGGGAAACCAGGGCAGCCAAATTGAAGTGCCGGTGATTGTAAACATAACCGGTGACTCTAAAGGGCTTCGCACAGGCTACACCGTGGATTTGACCATCACAACGGCTGACATAAAAAAGGCGCTGGCGGTACCTTACGAGGCCGTGGTCGAAAAAGACGGAAAGCGTATCGTTTACGTTGTGGAGAACGGTACCGCCAGGGAGAGGAAAGTGGAAACCGGCCTGGATACCGATTTATACACGGAGATAAAAACCGGTCTTAAGGAAGGCGAGACGGTGATTGTGGAGCCCGAAGAAAAGATCAAGGATGGCGTCAGGGTTTCAGCGCTGAAAAATGTCCCTGCAGCCGGGGGGAATAAGTAATGATTCAGGTATCCCGACTGGTTAAAATATATAGCGCCGGGGAGATCCAGGTAGTGGCGCTGCAAGATGTGAGCCTGGAGATTGCAGCCGGTGAGTTCGTGTCTGTAATGGGGCCGTCCGGCTCCGGAAAATCAACTTTGATGAACATCCTGGGCTGCCTGGACACACCTACCTCCGGTTCATACAAACTGGACGGAGTAGAAATAAGCAGCCTGGATGACACCGGCATGGCGAAGGCGCGCAACTTGAAAATAGGCTTTGTTTTTCAAAATTTTAACCTGCTGCCCCGGATGACCGCTCTTCGCAACGTGGAAATCCCCATGCTGTATGCCGGGATAGACGCGAAAGAAAGAGTGAAAAGAGCAACCGCGATGTTGGAGAGGGTGGGGCTGGCCGGGAGGATCAATCACCGTCCCAGTCAGCTGTCCGGCGGTCAGGTGCAAAGGGTGGCCATAGCCCGGGCGCTGGTTAATGAACCGGCGGTATTGCTTACCGACGAGCCCACAGGCAATCTGGACACCACCTCCGGGGAGGAGATACTGGCTATATTTCAGGATCTAAACCGGAACGGGGCCACTATAGTGCTGGTAACCCACGAGAGGGATATTGCCCTGCACACTTCAAGAATTATTCACTTCCGGGACGGCAGGCTGGTGGACGATGAGAAAGTGGATAGTCCCCTGGATGCTGTAGAACAGTTGAAAAAGCAAAGAACAGTTCCTGCCGCCCTTTCTGAAGGGACCCGCTTTGCCCAAACGGGAGAGGGGGATGCCAGGTGAATTTATTGGAAAGCATCCGTGTAGCTTTAGAGGGCATCCAGGCCAATAAATTACGTTCTTTTCTGACCACCCTGGGTATAGTCATCGGCATTGCGGCGGTAATCGCAGTGGTGGCCATCGGCCAGGGAGGCCAGGCCGTATTGATGGCCGAAATGGAGAAGGTGGGTACCAATATATTTTTCGTCAGTGTTGATTGGAACGATGAATCCTCCCACAAGGGGTTCAGCGCCGGCGACGTGCAGGTATTGAAGGATAGGCTGCCCGGTATCACCCATCTTTCCGCCAACAGTTCTAATACGGATAATGTGCGGGGGCCGAAGAAAAAAAAGTATTGCACTGTACAGGGAGTGTCCTCCGACTACTCCTTTATCAGTAAAATGACTATGAAAGAAGGGCGCTTTTTCAGCAGCGGGGACGACGGCCTGGGCCGGCGGGTGGCCGTACTTGACGAGGCGTTGGCGGACGAAATATTCGGACGCGCTGATCCGGTGGGAAATATGGTCAGTATCGGCAGCACCCCTTTTCTGGTTATAGGGCTGGTGGCCAAAGGCGAGTCTATTTTCGGCTTTAGCGAAAATGTCAATGCTTATATACCGGGCAAGACCTGGCGCAATATATACGGATCCTATATCAGTAATCTTCAGGGCAGCGCCGTTTCCAAAGAAAAGGTTCAGGAAACTATGGAGCAGGCGGTAAAGGTGCTGGAGCGCCGCCACCCGGGTGTACAGTATACCAGTCAGAGCATGGAGCAGATAAAGCAGTCGGCCGGCAAAATAACCGGCATTATGACTCTTGTAATCAGCGCCATAGCCGGAATATCCCTTTTCGTAGGCGGCATTGGTGTAATGAACATAATGCTGGTGTCCGTTACGGAGCGGACCAGGGAAATAGGCATACGCAAAGCCCTGGGAGCCAGGCGGAAGGATATTCTTGTCCAGTTCTTGATTGAATCCGTGGTTTTGAGCGTGCTGGGGGGCATTATCGGCATGGCGGTGGGTATAGGCGGGGCTTTTATCATTGCCAAAGTGGCCAAGTGGCCTCCCTTAGTTTCCTGGTGGACAGCGCTGCTGGCGTTTGCCTTCTCTGCGTGCATCGGCGTCATCTTTGGCCTGCTGCCTGCTAACAAGGCCGCTAAAATGGACCCCATAGAAGCTCTGCGGAGGGACTGAGTATAAGCTGCGAGCCGGTATGACATAACAGCTCTTTTTGTATTAGTAGCTGTTTAGTGAAGGAATTCGGGGCATTGAAAAAAGGTTCCTATTTAAAGACAGTAACGAGTACATCAATTTATTTTGGTCACTACAACCTTGATCCGGCTAATTGATGCCTCCTTTTAAGGGGGTCTTTTACCCCAAGAAGACGATAGATTTCCAAGCGCTCCTTTTCCGGCATGCCGGAAACCCGGAGATGATGAATTTTATTGTCCGCGTCGGTAAAGAATGTTCAGAACCTGTAATATTTTGGTTTTATCGTTCACATTTTCCTCTCTATATTTTTCTCGGCTGCCTAACGTGTAAAATCAGCCGACGATGTAAGCGGTCGGCTGGATTGATTTATTATGCCAATTCCTTTATTATGTGCTTTGCAAGTTTTTCATCTATCTCGTCATGTCTTGGAACAGGCTGTTTTTTACCGGTTTTAGGATTTCTGTATAGATCATGACGGCTCCCATGTCTGACCAGCACGCATCCGACGGAGGTGATTTTCTTAATAAGCTCCTTTCTTTTCATAACGTCAGGGCAAGCTCTTTTACTTCATGGTCGTCCGGGACGTCCTCCATAGTCATAAGTATATAGGCGTCCTTCATGTTTTCTTCAAGCTCTTTCAGTGTTTCTCCCTGCGTCATTATTTCAGGATGTTCGAGGAGCTTGCCGACCCAGAACTTTTCACCCTTCCAGTAAATCATTTTTAGCCTTGCTTCCATCTTCTCACCTCCCATAAATCTTCTTCAATTATAATACCACAAAGACGAGGAATAAGTATCACCAATATGTTTTCATTTTCCGGCCTAACGTGTAAAATCAGCCGCGCGGCTTTTTGCGTCGCCCGCATTTGGCCAAAAACCTGCCGGGCGGTGATCTTTTGTGAAACGTGAAGAGTTTGAAATCATCTATGATCAGGGGCCGGATGCGGTGTTCGCCCTTGTCGAGACACTGATTGCCCAGATCAACG
>DFZT01000027.1 GCA_002382755.1 Firmicutes bacterium UBA4049
GGATATATTGAAACTGACATGACACAGGGCCTGCCGGAATCTTTTAGGGAAAAAATGCTTTCCCGCATTGCCCTGGGACGTTTGGGGAGGCCGGAGGAAATAGGCTCGGTTGCAGTTTTCCTGGCCAGTGACGCGGCAAGCTATATAACTGGCCAGACCATCATAGTAGATGGTGGTTTGGTAGTGTAAAATAAACTACTTTAATAAAGGAAAAGGGGGGTGAAAAAATGTCAGAAGCTATAGTCGAGAAAGTAAAGGCAATTATAGTAGAACAGCTTGGCGTTGAGGAAGAAGAGGTAAATATGGATTCTTCTTTCATCGAAGACCTTGGGGCGGATTCTTTGGATATAGTCGAACTTGTCATGGCTTTTGAAGAAGAATTTGATATAGTTATTCCAGATGAAAACGCGGAAAAAATTAGAACAGTCGGGCAGGCGGTTAAGTATATTCAGGATCACAGATAGATTGTAGCTTGATACGGGATTTTAAACAGGCTTAATATTTATTGCAGGGGGGGCTTAAGGTTTGCAAAACCGTGTGGTAATTACCGGTATGGGAGTTATCTCCCCTTTAGGGCTAAATGCGGAAAGTTTTTGGGCAAATTTAACATCAGGGATTTCCGGTGTAGATTATATTACTTATTTTGATACAGAAAATTATGCCACGCGGATTGCTGCCGAAGTAAAGGACTTCAATCCGACGGATTATCTTGAAAAGAAAGAAGCCAGGCGAATGGACCGTTTTACACAATTTGCCATGGCGGCCGCCGATCAGGCAATCAAAGACGCAGATTTAAAGCTGGAAACATTGAACAGGGAACGCATTGGAGTAATTCTTGGTTCGGGTATCGGCGGAATAGGGACGCTTGAAGAACAGCACAACGTTTTAATAAACCGCGGTCCTGACAGGGTAAGCCCTTTTTTCATAACCATGCTGATTGCCAACATGGGCGCGGGGCAAATAGCCATCGCGCATGGTTTAAGGGGATATAATATGGCCACAGTAAGCGCCTGCGCATCCAGCAACAACGCTCTTGGAGACGCATACAGCATTATTAAACAAGGTCATGCCGATGTGATGATAGCCGGCGGCGCTGAAGCTCCCATAACACCTTTAGCTATAGCAGGTTTCTGTTCTATGAAGGCAATGTCTACTTGTAATGAGGAGCCTAAAAAAGCTAGCAGGCCTTTCGACTCCAAGCGCGACGGCTTTGTAATTGGCGAGGGATCCGCCATGTTGGTTCTAGAAAATCTGGATCATGCCCTTGCGCGGGGCGCCAACATATATGCCGAAATTGCCGGTTATGGATGTACTTGCGACGCATATCACGTAACAGCTCCTGAGCCGGATGGTAAAGGAGCCGCAAAAGCCATGGAACTGGCTATTTTGGATGCCGGAGTTTCAAAAAGCGATGTGGATTATATAAATGCTCACGGCACATCCACGCCTCTGGGCGACAAGATCGAAACCATAGCTATAAAACATCTCTTTAATGGTTCAACAAGCCATCTTGCCGTAAGTTCCACCAAGTCCATGACCGGTCATCTTCTCGGAGCCGCCGGAGGAATTGAGGCGGTAACGTGCGTAATGACTATATATAAGAAAATAGTGCCTCCAACTATAAATTATGATCATCCCGATCCGGAATGCTGCGATCTCGATTATGTTCCGCATAAGGCGCGTCCAATGTCTGTAAAAGTCGCTCTGAACAATTCCCTTGGGTTTGGCGGTCATAACGTATCTTTACTATTCAGGGAGTTTGAAAAATAGAAGGATGTACGAATCTAACCTCAGGCAGAATATCTCCAGTTTAAAAGAAATGCTGGGGTTTGCCTGGAATAATGAAAAACTTTTACAAACAGCCCTGACTCATGGTTCACACGCATACGAAAACAAGACGCAGAATCTTGAAGACAACCAGCGTCTTGAGTTTCTCGGCGATGCTGTACTAGAACTTTCAATCAGCAATTATCTTTATAAAACATACCCCGACAGCGCCGAAGGAGAGTTGACCAAGATCAGGTCGACTCTTGTCTGTGAACCATCCCTGGCCAGGGCGGCCAGAAAGCTTAACCTCGGCGCCTGCCTCCTCATCGGAAGGGGCGAAGAACACTCCGGGGGCAGAAACCGGCCTTCCATTCTTGCAGATGCTTTTGAGGCGTTACTGGGGGCAATATTTTTAGACCAGGGGCTGGATTGCGCTGCACAAGCAGCAATTAACAGCCTGCAGGCAGTTATTAGTGATCTTATGGAAGGACGCGCCGGAAAGGATTATAAGACCGAACTCCAGGAACTTATTCAGCAGAAAGGGTCCGATCCTGCTAACTATGCAATAATCAGTGAGGAAGGACCTGATCATAATAAGTTATTTACTTCCGGAGTATACAGTCACGGACAGGAAATTGGACGTGGAACAGGGCGCTCGAAGAAAGAAGCGGAACAACACGCTGCCCGCCAGGCATTGAATAAGCTCAAGGGCGAAACATCATAGGGGGAAAAATGTCCTTTTTTGACAAACTAAAACAAGGTCTGACCAAGACAAGACAGAACCTGGTCAGCAAAGTAGAAGAATTGGTAACCGGGAAAAAGGCCATTGATGAAAATATCTACGAAGAACTTGAAGATATTTTAATCCAGGCTGACGTCGGGGCTGAAGTTTCCGCTGATCTGGTAGACAAGCTTCGCCAAACAGCAAAAGAGCGGAAAATAAAGGATCCTGCCGGTTTGAAACCTCTGCTTAAAGAAATAATCAGGGAAACCCTTGAAGAAGGGTCAAACGCTTTGAACATGGAAGGACCGCTTACCGTAATCCTGGTTATAGGCGTAAACGGCGCCGGCAAAACTACTACGATTGGCAAACTGGCCCACCGGTTTGTACAGGACGGCAGGAAGGTTATTATTGCGGCCTCGGATACTTTCAGGGCGGCGGCCATAGATCAGCTGGAAATCCTAAGCAGCAGGGTGGGCGCCGAAGTTATTAAACACCAGGAAAGATCAGATCCGGCGGCGGTTGCTTTCGACGCCATGCAGGCAGCCAAGGCGCGCAAGGCGGACATCCTTATTGTAGACACGGCGGGAAGGCTGCACATAAAAAGCAACCTGATGGAAGAACTCAAAAAGATCGCGCGTGTACTGTCCCGGGAAGCGCAGGGAGCGCCTCAGGAGGTATTGCTTGTCTTGGATGCAACAAACGGCCAGAATGCTTTAACTCAGGCAAGAGCATTCGGCGAGATTATGGGAGTAACGGGAATTGTGCTGACAAAACTGGACAGTACTGCAAAGGGCGGCATAATCATCGGAATAAAAGGAGCTTTGGGCATACCGGTAAAATTCGTCGGCTTAGGGGAAAAAATTGATGACTTGCAGCCCTTTATTGCTGAAGAATTTGTTGATGCCTTGTTTGCCTAGGGCATTGATTCGGAGTGGTCGGATATGACAAAACTTGTCGGTATTATTGGCGGCACTGGAATATATAATGCCGGAATGCTTGAAAAACCTCAAAAGGAAGTACTGGATACTCCCTATGGACAGGTAAATTTTTATACCGGGTCTTTGCACGGCAAGGAAGTTGTTTTTATTGCGCGCCACGGTGAGGGTCATACGGCGCCTCCTCACCTGATCAATTACAGAGCAAATATATGGGGTTTAAAAACTTTGGGCGTAAAAGTCATTTTTGCCATGGCTGCTGTTGGTTCTTTGAACACAGACCTAAAACCGGGAGAAATTGTTCTTGTAAATCAGTTTTTGGATTTTACCAGGTCCCGGCCGCAAACCTTTCGGGAAAAAGAAGTCCTTCACCTGGATATGACAGCCCCATACTGTACACACCTGCGCAGATTGCTGGCTGCAATTACTAAACAGCTTGGACTGGCCTGCCATTATGGTGGGACATATGTCTGCACCGAAGGTCCGAGGTATGAAACACCTGCTGAAACACGAATGTACAGGTCTTTAGGCGGAGACGTTATAGGCATGACAGGCATCCCGGAAGCGATCCTGGCCAGGGAAGCAGGAATCTGTTACGCCACAATTGCTCTGATTACAAATTTTGCAGCCGGTATTTCATCAATGCGTACACTTTCACATAATGAAGTTGTTGGCGAAATGTCCCGAAATACCGGAAATATTATTGCTCTTTTACAGAAGACAATTGAAGTCCTTGATCTTTCACGGGCATGTTCATGTCAGGAAATCCCTAATTAAGGGGTAAATAATTTTGTGGATACAATGCGCTGGGAAAAAGATTCGTTACTGCTGCTTGATCAGACCAAGCTTCCGCAAAAAGTTGAGTATATAGAGTGTAAAGACTATCAAACGGTTGCCAAAGCAATCAGCGATTTAAGCGTCAGGGGAGCGCCGGCTATCGGGGTAGCCGCCGCTTATGGCCTTGTCCTGGGCCTGTCGGAAAAGCAATTTGACACATGCCGGGATTTAATAGCAGAGGCAAAAAGGGTAGCCCGGGAATTGTCGCTCACCCGCCCGACTGCAGTAAACCTGCGCTGGGCCTTAGATCGTATGCTGCAAAAAATAAACGAGGTAAACGCAGCCGCGCTTACCCCTGCGCAGCTGAAAAATGCGCTTCTTCAGGAAGCTCACGCAATTTTTTCTGAAGATATAAACGCAAATAAAGCAATGGGGAGCCATGGAGCAAAACTGATTCCGGACAGTGCAAGAATTTTAACCCATTGCAATGCCGGAGCGCTTGCTACAGCAGGCTACGGAACCGCGCTGGGTGTAATCAGGGCCGCCAAGGAAGCGGGAAAAGAAATATGCGTTTTTGCGGATGAAACAAGGCCTCTTTTACAGGGCGCCAGGCTTACCGCCTGGGAAATGGTCCAGGAAAAAATACCTGTTACCCTGATTACTGATAATATGGCGGCAAGCCTGATGGCTCAACAAATGGTTGATTTGGTTATCGTCGGCGCCGACAGGATAGCGGCAAATGGAGATACAGCCAATAAAATCGGCACATACGGAGTTGCCCTGCTGGCCAGGGAGCATAAGATACCTTTCTATGTCGCCGCGCCTGTATCAACTATTGATTTAAAAATAAAGCAGGGGAAAGATATCCCGATTGAGGAAAGAAATTATCTTGAAGTAACACATATTTCAGGCCGGATGATTGCCCCTGAAGGAGTAAAAGTATGGAATCCCGCTTTCGACGTTACACCAAACAATCTAATTACCGCCATTATAACGGAACGCGGGGTAGTCACGCCGCCATACGATAAAAACTTGGCTTTGATTGTCGGGCAAATAGAATTCTGTAAAAGCAATTAGTGAGTACTAGCATTAAAGGCATGGTGAAATTTACGTGTGGCAGGAAATAGAAAAATACGGAAAAAAGTTAGTGGCTTATGGCCTAAACCACTCACATTTTGGAAATATTAGTATACGCGAAGGGGATACACTGCTGATCACCAGAAGCGGATGCCTTTTGGATGAAATTAATGAACAAACGCTGGTCGAGGTAAATATTCAGAAAGGAAACGCTGCAAACGCTTCTTCTGAAACAATAGTTCACCGCCAAATCTATACTAAAACACCTGCACAGGCAGTAATACACGTTCATTCTCCTTTTGCGACAATAGAGTCTATACTGATGACCAATAGCCGGGTAATTTTTTCTGAAGATACGGAAAGCAAAAGTTTTATGCGGAAAATCCCCATAGTTTCCGGAGAACCGGGATCTCAAGAATTAGCTGAGGAAGCGGCAAATGCTCTTGTTAATCATAAAGCGGTGATATCAAGGGGGCATGGTATTTTTGCCGCCGGAGCGTCACTTGAACAAGCATATATTTACACCTGCTCTGTCGAGCATATTTGCAAGATTAAGTACTTCTGCGATTTAAAGTCTTTCTTAATAAAATAAAGGAGTTGCGTGAAGACGACTAAAAAAGAGCTTGTGCAAAAGGGTGTCGCCAGGATCAATTGGGCTCGCGCAAAGATGCCTGTTGTAAGCGCAATAGCTGAAAAATGGAAAGAGGAAAAACCTTTAAAGGGAATCAGGATTGGGGCATGCCTGCATGTTACAACCGAAACCGCAAATCTGGTCATGGCTCTAAAAGAAGGAGGAGCTTCAGTTTCCCTGTGCGCTTCAAATCCCTTGAGCACACAGGACGATGTCGCAGCCGCCTTGAACAGCGTATATGGAATTCCCACCTACGCACAACGGGGTGAAGATACAAATACATATTACCGGCATATACTAAACGTCTTAGATACGGCGCCTCAAATTACCATGGATGATGGAGCCGATTTGGTAAGCACAATTCATACCCAAAAAAAAGAACTCCTCAAGGAAATCCTGGCTGGAACTGAAGAAACAACCACGGGTGTGATCAGGCTGCGTTCCATGGAAAAGGACGGCGCTCTGGCATATCCGGTTGTCGCCGTAAATGACGCTCTGACCAAACATCTTTTTGATAACCGTTACGGGACCGGCCAGTCATCGCTTGACGGGATCTTACGCGCCACCAACTACCTCATTGCCGGAACAAATTTTGTTGTTGTAGGTTATGGATGGTGCGGAAAGGGCGTCGCAGCCAAAGCAAGAGGAATGGGGGCAAATGTATCTGTAGTTGAAGTAGATCCTTTAAGAGCCCTCGAAGCCTTGATGGATGGCTTTCAGGTAAAGAATATGACAGACGCGGCGGCCGCAGGAGATATTTTTCTCACTGTAACCGGCAATAAAAATGTTATTGACCGCAATCATTTTAAAGTTATGAAAGGCGGGGCCATCCTGGCTAATTCAGGCCATTTCAATATGGAAATCAACATTGAAGCTTTAGCTCAGGAAGCAGTTGAGCAAAAAGATATTAAGGAAAATGTAACCCAGTATCAGATGGCGGACGGCAGAAAGCTCTTTCTGCTGGCCGAGGGACGCCTGATTAATCTTGCCGCGGCGGAAGGGCACCCCGCGCAGGTTATGGACATGAGCTTTGCCAACCAGGCTCTGGTTTCGGCCTGGCTTGTTAAAAACCAAAAGAAGCTGGAAAAAAAGGTTTACCCGGTACCAAACGAAATTGATTCCCTGATAGCCCGGTTAAAGCTGGAAAGCCTTGGCGTGACAATCGAGTCACTGACTCCCGAGCAGGCGGAATACCTTAACTCCTGGCAAGCCGGTACCTAAAAAATGAACGGAAACGAAAGGATAGGTATAAAACTGTGAATCTGACTTCTGAACAAAAAAATGATATGAAAAGAAAAATAAGGGAGATTCCTGATTTTCCAAAAAAAGGGATCCTTTTCAGGGATATAACAACCCTTTTGCAGGATGGGACTGTTTTCAGCCAGGTAAATGATCTGTTTGCCGAATACTGCATTCAAAAAAATGCGGAGGCTATAGTAGCTATTGAATCCCGGGGCTTTATCTTTGGCGGAGCAATCGCCGACCGTCTTAAAGTTCCTTTTCTTCCTGTCCGTAAAAAAGGAAAACTACCCTCCGCCACTGTAAAGGCAAGCTATACCCTGGAATACGGCCAGGAATCCGTAGAGATGCATATGGACGTCTTCAACAAGGAAGAAGGAGTAGTAATAATTGACGACCTTTTGGCTACAGGCGGAACAGCCGCCGCGGCAGCTGAGCTTGTTGAAAAATGCGGAGGCAGGGTCAACGGATTTGCTTTCTTAATCGAACTTGCCCTGCTCAATGGAAGGGACAAGCTGCAGCAGTATGATGTCTTTTCACTGCTGCAATACAAAGAGTAAAAATTTTTGCGAGGTGAAACCATGGAGGCTGAAATAGGCATTTTTGGAGGTTCCGGTTTTTACCGTTTTCTTGATAATGTAAAAGAATATAAAATAGAGACTCCCTATGGACCGCCGAGTGATAAAATAGCTGTCGCTGATTTTAAAGGTAAACGGATTGCCTTTTTACCCCGGCATGGAAAGGAACATTCCATACCGCCCCATGTGATCAACTACAGGGCCAATGTCTATGCAATGTCCAAGTTGGGCGTAACCAGGATATTCGGGCCGTGCGCGGCGGGAAGCCTTCAAGCTCACGTCAGAAGAGGGGATTTTGTAATTTGCGACCAGTTCGTGGACAGGACGTGGGGCAGGGGGGATACCTTTTATGATGGCCCGATTACAACCCACATCGGCGCAGCTGATCCCTATTGCCCTGAAATGCGTAAACTTGTCATCAGCAAGTGCAAGGAACTCGGTCTTTCACTACATGAGCGGGGAACCGTAGTCGTTATCCAGGGTCCCCGCTTTTCAACACGGTCGGAAAGCCGGTGGTTTACAAAAATGGGCTGGGAAGTAATTAATATGACCCAATATCCCGAAACAATACTGGCCCGTGAACT
>DFZT01000014.1 GCA_002382755.1 Firmicutes bacterium UBA4049
GCATAGTATTCTACTTTGCATAAGGAGGACCCTTAAGCCCGCTACTTGGAAACATTATGCTTAACGAATGCGACCACGAGCTGGAAAGGCGTAGACACCGCTTTGCACGCTATGCAGATGACCTGATGATTTTCTGCAAAAGTAAGAAGGCGGCGAAACGAACGCTTGACCACATTCTCCCCTATATTGAAGGGAAACTACTCCTGAGAGTAAACAGGGAGAAAACGAAAGTATCGCATGTAAAATACGTTAAGTACCTGGGATATAGCTTCTATATCTACAGGGGAGAAGGACGGTTGAGAATTCATCCTAAAAGCATTCAGAAGCTTAAGGACAAAATCCGAGAAGCTACAGGGCGCAGTAATGGGATGGGAATCGAACAACGCCGAACCAAAGTTAACCAAGTAGTACGTGGCTGGACAAATTACTTCAAATTAGCAGATGCCAAGAATATGATGGCCAGTCTTGATGAATGGCTGAGAAGTCGCATAAGAATGGTGACATGGAAACGATGGAAGAAAGTTCGAACACGTTTTGCAAACTTAAAGAGTTTAGGCGTAAGGGAAGAACAAGCCTGGATGTGGGCGAATACAAGAAAAGGCTATTGGCGTACTGCACATAGCCCTATCTTGACAAAAGTCCTATCAAACGAGCGTTTCAAACGGGTTGGATATCTTAGTTTTACTGAATGTTATGCTGCGAAGTAACGTGTAAACTTTGGAAGCGCCGTATACCGAACGGTACGTACGGTGCTGTGGGAGGTCGGCTGGTCAACTAATGGTCAGCCTCCTACCCGATTTAAAATGTTTTCACGCTAAACGCACAGCCGGCAAGCCGTCCTGAGCGGCGGATATTTCTACCTGACTTGAACCTGTCTGTTCAAGAGAATACTTTTTTCAAGTAAGAAATTTTTCTAATCAGATAAATAATTATAAAACTTAACGGCAGCACAAACACAGCCATCAGGATTATTTTTAGTAGCGGGTAAGCGGGTAGACGAAACCAGTTTCCTAGGTTGCTGTATGTTACGTTAAGATGAATCAGGATCACCAGGACTATCATGACCCAGCGTATATTATCAATATACAGCAGCCGGTTACCCGGAGAGTTTTTCCGGGATCGTAGATGAGCTGTCTGCTTTTATCTTAGGTATAATCAAACTCGCGTTTAGCATATTTTACCTCGCCGCCGGCGATTCCCGCCAAATCTGTGTTCAAGCCAAGGGTTGCCAGTGAAAGTAAGAATACAAATAAAAAACTGCAGCTAAACAGGTATTCCTGTAGTTGAAAAAGCAAAAAGTAATCCGGATTTCCGGCGGTGATATTTTTCTTTATAGAAGGTACAGACCATGAATGTCGTTATGGCGTCGATCTCACAAGTATTCAAAGGTTCAATCAAGGCCTTTCAGACATTCCCTGTTACCATAGGAAGTGCCCTGGCATTCGCAGTTGTGAAGATGATCAGGATTCAACTTGATTGGCCGCAGCAGGAACCATATAAATTTTTGTTTAACAGTCTGCATTGGGCTTTTTGCTTTGGGAGCCATTTTCAGCCTTGCTGCGATAACAGCAGCCCAAAGCAGGTTTAACACCAAAAAAGCATTCCTGGTTGCCAACCTGCTCGGTGTTGCGGTTGTAGCTGCAACCTTCCTAATGCTTTACCTGCTTAGCGGAACTAAATCAGGCCTGAGTGATTCAAGTTTTGTCAGGGTATCGGTCATAGCTGCATCACGAGTCAGCGCCGCAATTATAGATCTGGCTTCATATAATGGTTACCCATTATCAATCATGATTGGCAAAGTTCTACCGACAGATTTACCCCTTTGCCGCGCTAATAATTCTGGCATTTGAAGCAAGGGCTATACTTATCCAGTTAAGCAGAACGGATCTTAAAATTACTGAGTATTTCTTTATCTTGATCTGGATTTTTGCAGTGGCGGCGTCTATTTTACTGATAATTATGAAGGCCAAATCCCATTCTGCGATTGTAACCATTATATGTGCTCTGGCTGTTTTCGCGGTTCTGCCCGTGGTAGGTTACCAGGCGCTGCCTGCAACATGTCAGGTAAACCGTCTGGAGAATATGCTGATCAGCCAAGGTATGCTAAAAATAATAAACTTGTCCCTGCGGCTAAAGAGCCGGAACGGGTGTTGAGAGAATCAATTACCGATGCGGTTAATTACCTTGCCTATGCTGAAGATGTAAAGCTTCCGCAATGGTTTGATAAACACTTGGGTGAAAGTGATGTATTCAAAGCCAAGCTCGGCTTTGAACAGACATGGCCGGTGCCTGAGCGCACTTTTGTGTCTGAACCCAGAGGTAATATAGGAATTTCCCCCACATTACCAGCTGGCGCTACGGACATTAGGGAATATGACTGGGTTGTTAATTTACAGCCGGAGAAATTTAATAACACAGCCACGATCAAAGGGAATAAAGGATTATATCAAATCAGTTGAACAGTTAACCCCCCTAATGGTATACTGGTCCTAAAGTTCGAGTTGAATGATCGCGTGATTCTCAAGCAGGATATGAATGATTATATAGACAAGATTAAAGCGGAATTTTCACCGGATAAGATAAAAAATCCTAAGGCAGCCGTTAAGGACATGAGTCTGCGGCTGGAGACCCCGGAAATAACTGCCCTGCTCGTTTTTAACAACATAGAAATCCATGTTGATCCCCAACATGATGTTTTTAATTACTGGCTAAACCTGAACGCGTTGTATGTTAAAGAAAAGTCTTAATCGGGTATTTAGGGACCAGGGTACATAAAGGTAAAGTAAAAAATAAATGGCAAGGGTTCTTCGCATCCTCATACTCCTGATCTTTATCACCGGCATGGACATAAATAATTGGATGCCTTTTCTGGTATAAATTGTTCTTAGAGGGCTTTACAACTTAATGTGAATAACAATTTAACAGAATAAAAGGGAGATGTTTAGTTATGAAGTTGGAAAAAATTGATCACATCTGCATTGCAGTTAAAGATGTAAAGAAGGCTGAAGAACTATTTGCCGGGACATTCGATTTAAGAGCAGTTGATCACTATATTGATGAGAAAGAAAAGATAAGCGTTGCAAGGTTTATGATTGGGGAAGTTGCTTTCGAACTCATGGAATCTACCAGTCCGGACGGCGAAGTTGCCAGATTTATTGAAAAAAACGGAGAAGGTATGTTCTTAATATCTTTTAAAGTACCGGATGTAGAAGGCAGCATGGAAGAGCTTAATAAAAAAGGCCTCTCCCCAATTGATAAAACACCAAGGAATTGGTGTGGAAGAAATTTTACTTTTTTGCACCCAAAGGATTTCGCGGGAGTTTTAATCGAACTAATTGATTAACTCTTTGCTGCCCTGTAATTGCATTTGTTGTTGACTCATAGTTAAATGGCAAGACGTTCCGCTATTGGAAGCCTTGCCATTGCTGCTTTTTCTGGTGGACCGTGAGGGCATCGAACCCCCAACCTGACGATTAAGAGTCGCCTGCTCTGCCAATTGAGCTAACGGTCCATAGTCAATATTGGTCGGGATGGAGGGATTTGAACCCCCGGCCTCTTGCTCCCAAAGCAAGCGCGCTAGCCAAACTGCGCCACATCCCGTAATAAGGTCTTAAAAATATAAAAATAGTATAGCATGTTAAAACAAGTATATCAAGAGCGACTTAATAAATGAAGACATGCTGCGTATTTTCCATGTTTATCCTTGATTTTAACGTTCAAAGCCTTCCTTTTTTTATCGAAACACGTTGCATAGGGAGATTTCCAGCGTTCTTTTAGAGGAATATTTTTTCTAAGGTTGAATTAAATAATACAGCTTGCTTTGGTAAAATTATCCCTCTTTTATTACAGGAGTTTAACCCATTGCAGATTACCTCGGAACAAATGCAAATGCTTCTGGAAACAAGCCGCTTTTTAAATTCCCAGCTCGAACTTGAGAAACTTCTTGAGCTGGTGCTTGAAAGGGCAATGGCGGTTGTGTCCGCCGAGGCGGGAACCCTTTGGCTGGTTGAAGAAGGCGGCTGTCTGGCGCCCTTTGTGGCCAGGGGTCCCAAGGCCGACGCCTTAAAAGGCCTGCGGCTTAAACCCGGAGAAGGCCTGGCGGGGCAGGTCGTGACGGAAAATGAGCCGCGTCTGATCAAAAATGTCCGCCTGGACGCCTCGTGGGCGGGACGCTTTGACGACGCGACGGGGTTTGTCACCCGTTCCCTTTTATGCATACCTTTAAGGGGCAGGAAAGAAGTAATTGGATGCCTGCAGCTTCTAAATAAGAAAGAGGAGCGGTTTTTCACAGAATCAGATCTGGATATCGTGCTGGCTTTTGCCGGGCAGGCGGCAATTTCCCTGGAAAACAGCCGTCTTTACACCTGGCAGGGAATGCTCCTGAACAGCCTGATCAGAGTGCTTGCCTCTTCTTTGGACGCCCGCGACCCTTATACGCTCGGTCATTCCGAGAGGGTCAGCCGCTATTCAGTGTTGATTGGAAAAGAACTCGGGTTTTCGCCCGAAGAACTGGAATCGCTGGAAAGGGCAGCCCTGCTGCACGATGTGGGTAAGATTGGTATTCGGGACAATGTTCTTCTTCTTCAGAGACCGCTTTCTTCCGAAGAGTGGAACATTATGAAAACACACCCGGAAATCGGCGCCCGTATTCTTGCCGATTTGGAACCTAAGCAGCTTGCCGAAGGGATTTATGAGGGAGCGATGTGCCACCAGGAAAAATTCGACGGCAGCGGCTATCCCCGGGGGGTAAAAGGATACGACATTCCCCTTGTGGGCAGGATAATTGCAGTTGCGGATACCTTTGACGCAATTACCACCGACCGCCCCTACCGCAAGGGAGCCAGCTTCGCCGAGGCATTAAAGGAGATCTCCCGCTGTTCAGGCACCCAGCTTGATCCTGAAATAGCAAATGTTTTTGTAGGAATAATGGAGAAAAAATAAAAGCTATTGTGTCCAAAATAATGTTATTTCGCTGTTAACAACCGGCTCATTGTTCTGATTTACAGTTTTTATCTCAAAAAACACATATTTGCGTTCCATTTTGATAAACTTGTTTTTTACGGTTACATTGGTTAAAAGATGATCACCGGGGAATACCGGCCTGATAAATTTAAACTTCTGCCTGGCGTGGACGGCCGCTCCCGGTGGGATTTTGCCTTCCGACTGAAAAGCGGAAATGATATATATAGCCGCGCTTGTCGGCGGCGCTATTATACTGCCGTAAAAAGAGTTTTTGCCGCTTTCCTCATCGCAGTAGAGCGGGTTTTGATCAGAAACTGCTTCAGCGTATTTATAAATAGTTTCTTTGGTCATTGTGAACTCGTGAGGCTTAAATTGCTGCCCGGCTTCAAGCTCTTCAAAACTGATCATTTTTTCATTTTTCAAAACTAATACCTCCTGATCAAATTGAAAATTACAGTTCCGCCAAAGCTGTTGCAGTTCCTGTAATGATATTGGCGTTGTCCTGATTTGTACAGGCGACTTTGCATGTAATAATGCCCCTGTCCCCGGATGCTTTCTTTGTTTTTACCCTGCCCGAAGCCGTGATCGTGTCTCCAGGGCGTACGGGCGCGTGAAAGCTTATTTCCATATCGCTTCCCGAATACCACCCGTCTTTAAAAAAGTTGGCCATCATCTCTGAAATATAAGCAATAGTAAGCAGCCCGTGGGCAATTGTGCCTTTAAACACTGTTTGGCCGGCAAATTCCGGATCAACATGCTGCGGATTCATATCGCCGGAGGCTAGGGCATACTTGTTGATGATCTCCTGCGTGACCTGTTTTATAACTTCCGGAAGTTCCATCCCCAACTCAATTTCGGCAAACTTTTTTAAATTCGGACGCTTCGAATTCATAAATTTTCCCCCATGTTTCTCCCATGGTTTTTAATCTTGTTTCTTCTTCACCAGGGCAAGTTTTTCCTGCCGGGCTTCCTTAAGTCAAATAAAAAACACAAAGATGAGTTTTGACCCGGCAAGAACAAAATCTATGATACGCAGTTGAAAAACGGTTTTAAACTGCGTGTCAAAGACAACAAGGTTGAAAACCGGCGTTACCCTCATTTGAGGAGGGCGGGAATCCCTTGAGTTTGAATAACGATATAAAGCGGTCAGTAAAAAACCTTTTATTCCCCATAACCATCCGGCCGCCAGGGCGCTATAAAACGCGTCGGATGTGCCGATTCTGGTTTCCCAGCTGACCCGTTTCATTTTTGCCCGCCGCATTAAAAAAATAAATAACGCTTTTAACATTTGCATTTTGCGTGCAGAAAAGTTTTTGCTTTTCCTAAAATCCGGCCAGCTTTTACCTAGGGGGAAGGTATTTATTTTTCTATATAAAGGTATGGGCAGGGCATTAACCTTTATTTCCAGCGAACACTCTTCTCCCCGGCAGGAAAAGCAGATCAAAAAAGTAACGGGAACCATTAAAATAAAGATAAAGAAAACTAAGACTAAAAAAGAAACAATTAACCACCCGGGCCAGGCCATACCACACCTCCTGACAAGTAATATTTTCCTCCGGCAGGCGTTTGTCTATGCGTTTTTGCGACGAGCTTTTATTATTGCGTTAAAAAGCCCGGTTTGTTATAATTTTGTTGTAAAGTTTTTGCATCTAAATATCAGATACTGGGAGCCTTTTGTATTTAATTAAGGGAGGTTAGGTTCGAATAATGAAAGAGGTAGTAATTGTCAGCGGAGCAAGAACACCTGTCGGCACTTTTGGCGCCACTTTGAAGGACGTGCCTGCGTTTAAACTGGGCGCCCTGGTGATCCGGGAATCTTTGAAGAAGGCGGGATTAAGGCCCAAGTCGGGTGCGGAACTGATGAGTTTTGCGCCCGAGGCTTTAAAAGACATGGGAATGCCCGATCTGGAAAAGAAAGCTTGCGATTGGGACGATTCCCTGCCTGAAGTCCAGGTTGATGAAGTTATCATGGGCAATGTTCTTCAGGGAGGCCTGGGGCAGAACCCTGCCCGGCAGGCGGCGATCTTCGGCGGCATTCCAAAGGAATCAAACGCTTTTACCGTCAACAAGGTATGCGCGTCAGGGATGAAGGCTATTGCCCTGGGAGCGCAGGCAATCATGACCGGCGACGCGGAAGTGGTTATTGCCGGCGGAATGGAGAGCATGAGCTGCGCCCCCTATATTCTCCCCAAAGCCCGCTGGGGCTACCGGATGGATGTTACATCCAAGGGAGAAATGATTGACATGATGGTCCTGGACGGGGTCTGGGAAATATTCTACGGTTACCATATGGGCAATACAGCGGAAAACATCGCCGCGAAGTACGGCATCACCCGCCTGGAGCAGGACGAACTGGGCTTATTAAGCCACCAGCGCGCCCGGAAAGCCATCAAGGAAGGCCTTTTTAAAGAGGAGATAGTCCCTGTGATTATTCCCCAGAAAAAAGGTGACCCGGTTGTATTCGACACAGATGAAAGGCCTATGGACACCTCCCTGGAGAAAATGTCCAAGATGGCCCCGGCTTTCCGCAAGGACGGCACTGTTACGGCAGGAAACGCTTCAGGTATAAATGACGCCGCCGCCGCTGTTCTGATGATGACGGCGGATAAAGCCAAGGAGTTGGGACTGCAGCCGATGGCCACTTTCAGGGGCTTTGCCGGAGGTGGGGTTGACCCCGCTTACATGGGCATCGGCCCTGTTCCGGCTGTAAAGAAGGTCCTCAGCAAGACCGGCCTTTCTCTTGCAGACATGGATGTAATCGAGCTGAACGAGGCTTTTGCCGCCCAGGCAATCGGCTGCATAAGGGAACTGGGTATAAGCCTTGACAACACCAACCTGCTCGGCAGCGGCATATCCCTGGGGCATCCGATCGGATGTGCGGGAGCAAGGCTGATTGTTACCATGATCCACGAAATGAAGCGCAATAACCGGAAGCTGGGCCTGGCGACGATGTGCATCGGCGGCGGCCAGGGCGCAGCGATAGTTTTTGAAAGAAAGTAACTGACTGAATAAAGAATAAGTTGAAAAGAACCTGGAAGGACTGCTGACAGTTTTTCCAGGTTCTTTTAAATACAAGGGGGCTCTTGTATTTGATGTCGAAGTTTAGGTTATTTTGGCATTAAATAAGAGATATTTTTTGTTAAGGGTTTTACGTGATATAATGTTGGCGTCATAAGAAAATGAAGGGGTGGATACAGCGTTGGAGGGGCAGGAAACCCATATTTTAGCAAGATATGCGACTATTGCGGTTGATATTGCAACACGCATCGTACGGGGGGAGTACAGGGAAGGCCAGAAGGTATTCGGGAGATCTACCCTGGCAGGAAAGTACAGTGTATCACCTGAAACGATCCGCAGGGCTTTGACTCTTCTTCAGGAAACCGGTATTGTCGGCGTTGTTCCCGGAGTTGGAGTTGTAGTTCAGTCACAGAAGGCAGCCGAGGCCTTTTTAACCGAGTACGGCCACCGGAAAGTGCTTCGGGGCATGCAGGAGAAACTGCACGGCCTGCTTAAAGAAAGGGAAATCATCGACCAGGAAATCGAAAAACTGATGAATGAACTGCTTGATTATACTTTAAAAATGGCGGGCAACCTGCAGCGCGTAGAAGAAATAAGGGTGTCGCCCACTTCTGCTCTTGTCGGAAAAACACTGGCCGAGGCGGAGTTCAGGACAAAAACCGGAGCAACGGTCCTTTCTGTTTACCGCGGCGGGGAAGAAATCCTTTCGCCGCAGGCAGATACCGTCATTTACAGCGGGGATGTTTTAATCCTCATTACGCCCCCGGAATTAAAGGAGAAAGTATACGGACTTGTGAACAATATCCCGCAGGCCGGCGGCGGTGAACATCCCTAAATTCGCGAATTATTGACATTCGCCTGAGGATGGCTTTATAATATTTTATAAAACAATACCTTCGGGGACGGGTGAAATTCCCTATCGGCGGTAAGAAGCCATCAAGCTTTAAGCCCGCTAGCCTTAGTGGCTGATCTGGTGAAAATCCAGAGCCGACAGTAACAGTCTGGATGGGAGAAGGTTTTTGGCTTTATCTCCTTATGATTTTTAAAGGACGAGTAAAGTTGTACTTTTACCCCGGAGGTTTCTGCGGGGTTTTTATTATTTATGGATGATCAAGACAGGTTTTATATGAGCAGGGCTTTGGAACTGGCGAAGCTTGGCCGGGGAAAAACAAGTCCCAACCCTATGGTTGGGGCGGTGATTGTCAAGGACGGCCGGGTGGCCGGGGAAGGCTATCATCAAAAAGCCGGGGGTCCTCATGCCGAGGTTGCCGCGCTTGACGATGCGGGTGAAAAAGCAAAGGGCGCCACTCTTTATGTAAATTTGGAACCCTGCTGTCACTACGGCAGGACCGGCCCCTGCACAAATGCTATTGCAGAAGCCGGGATAAGCAGGGTTGTCATTGCGATGAGCGATCCCAACCCGCTGGTCTGCGGCAGAGGAATTTCTTATCTTGAGCAGCGCCATGTGGAAGTTGCGACAGGTGTTTTAGAGGATGAAGCCCTCCTTTTAAATGAGATTTTTATCAAGTATATCACCACGGGCAGGCCTTTTGTAATGTTAAAGGCGGCAATGAGCTTGGACGGTAAAATTGCAGCCCGTACGGGGGATTCGCGTTGGGTTACAGGTCCCGCATCCCGCAGCCAGGTTCATGTTTTGCGTAGTCAGTACGATGCTGTTCTGGTTGGTATAAATACCGTACTTGCCGATGATCCGCTTCTTACCGTCCGGCTGCCCGGCGAAAAAGGGAAAAACCCCGTGCGGGTTGTAGCCGACAGCCTGGCCCGAACGCCGGTAACTTCCCGTGTGCTCTCACAGCCGGAGGAAGCGCCGACAATTATTGCGACAACCGGGGGCGCCGACGCACAGAAGATTGCCCGGCTGAAAGAAACGGGGGCGGAAGTGCTTATCGTGCCGGGAGACGGACCCCGTGTGGATTTAAAACGGCTGATGGCGGATTTAGCCGGGCGTGAAATTACCAGCGTGATGATTGAAGGGGGAGGAGAAATAAACGCTTCAGCTTTGGAAAACGGCCTTGTAGACAAGGTAATCTGGTTTATCGCCCCTAAAATAGTTGGCGGGCGGGTATCTCCAGGCCCTGTGGGAGGCCGGGGAATAACACTGATGGCGGAAGCCGGGCAGATTGAGAACTTAACTGTGACGATGTTTGGCGAGGATATCTGCCTGGAGGGTTACCTCAAGCAATCACCGTAATTGAAGATCGGGGTGTATTGAACTGTTTACTGGTTTAGCAGAGGAACTTGGTCAACTTATAAATGTTGTGCGCGGCCCGGCCTCAGCGGCATTAAAAATTAAAGCCGGGCGGATCATCAGGCAGGCGCATCAGGGGGACAGCATAGCTGTTAACGGTGTCTGCCTTACGGTTACAAAGCTGGGGGAAGGCTTCTTTACAGCGGATGTCGTGGCTGAAACCCTGGCCAGGTCCAACCTGGGCAAACTAGGCCCGGGAGATATGTTGAATCTTGAGCGGGCGATGCGTTTGGGCGACCGCATGGGCGGGCATTTGGTCAGCGGCCACATAGACGGAGTCGGTGTGATTTCGGGTAAAAAGGCGGAAGATGTGGCTCTCGTGTTCGATATTTCGGCCCCTGTCGAGGTAACGCGTTATTTAATAGAAAAAGGTTCGGTTGCAGTTGACGGCATAAGCCTTACCGTTGTAAATTTTAATGAGCAAAGTTTCCGGGTTTCAATTATACCCCATACCGCCCGGAATACTACCCTGGGCTATAAAGGACCGGGGGATACTGTAAATCTTGAAGCGGATCTGATCGGAAAGTATATAGAAAAATTTTTATTGAACGGCTGCCCGGATACCGGAGGGAAAAAAGAAGGAATATCCTTATCTTTTCTGGCCGATCAGGGATTTTTATAGAAAAAGCCCGCAAAAATCTTTTGGAAAGGGAAAATAGCGATGGAATACAAGTTTAATACTGTTGAGGAAGCTATCAAAGAAATTCAACAGGGCAAAATGATTGTAGTAGTTGACGATAAGGACCGGGAAAATGAGGGAGATCTGATTATGGCCGCTGAAAAGGCCACACCGGAAGCAATTAATTTCATGATCACACACGGCAGGGGACTCCTGTGCATGCCGTTAGCGGCTCAGCGGCTGGACGAGCTGGATTTGCCGCCCATGGTGACGAATAACACCGATCCTCACGGCACCGCTTTTACTGTTTCCGTCGATCACAGGGGAACTACTACAGGCATATCGGCTTTTGAGCGCGCTTTCACAGTTAAGGCTATACTGGATCCGGCGACTTCTGCAGACGATTTAAGGCGTCCCGGCCATGTCTTTCCTTTAAGGGCCAAGGAAGGCGGCGTTCTCCGCCGGGCCGGCCATACCGAGGCCTCGGTGGATCTGGCCAGACTGGCGGGGTTGTTTCCGGCCGGGATTATTTGCGAAGTAATGAGAGAAGACGGGAAAATGGCCCGCGTGGATGACTTGATTAAATTCTGCAGCCTTCACGGACTAATGATTATTACTGTGGCTGATCTGATTCAATACAGGAGGCGTACGGAAAAACTCATCAGGAAGGTTGATGAAGCTAAGCTTCCCACCAGGAATGGCGATTTCATCGCGGCAGCTTATGAAAGCACCCTTGACGGAAAGGGGCATCTTGCGCTGGTAAAAGGTGATCTAAGCGCCGTCGAAGCCCCGCTGGTCAGGGTCCACTCGGAGTGCCTGACGGGGGACGTTTTTGGATCTTTGCGCTGCGACTGCGGCGATCAGGTCGCCAGGGCGCTGGAAATGATCGAAAAGGAAGGCGTTGGAGTATTTTTATACATGCGCCAGGAAGGGCGGGGAATTGGCCTTTTAAACAAAATCAGGGCTTATAAGCTTCAGGACGAGGGAAGGGATACAGTTGAGGCCAACGAAGAACTCGGCTTTCCGCCTGACTTAAGGGATTATGGTATTGGAGCGCAAATTCTGGCGGACCTCGGCCTGGAAAAAATCCGCCTGATGACCAATAATCCCCGCAAGATCGCCGGCCTTGAAGGGTATGGCTTGAAAGTCATCAGAAGGGTTCCTATTGAAATATCTCCGGGAGTTGACAACCGCTTTTATTTGTCAACCAAAAAGAAAAAGCTAGGCCATCTGTTAGAAATAGACGGTTTTTAATAAGGAGGAGAAAAATTGAAAGTTTACGAAGGTCATTTAATGGGCCAGGGCTTAAAATTCGGGGTGGTGGTCGGACGTTTCAACGAATTTATTACCAACCGCCTTTTAAGCGGCGCTCTGGATACGCTGAAGCGCCATGGGGTTGCCGGCGATGACATAGAAGTGGCCTGGGTTCCGGGCGCTTTTGAGATACCTACGGTAGCCCGCCGGATGATCGACCTTGGACGTTTTGACGCTGTTATCTGCCTCGGCGCTGTAATCCGCGGCGCGACACCGCATTTTGAGCATGTGGCAAACCAGGTATCCAGAGGCGTCGCCAAAATCAGTCTGGACAGCGGAGTGCCTGTTGCATTCGGGGTTATTCTTGCCGACAGCATCGAACAAGCTATTGAACGTGCGGGAACCAAAGCGGGGAATAAAGGTGGCAGCGCTGCTGAAATGGCCATTGAGATGGCTAATTTGCTTAAGGGGATTTCCGGCGGAAAGGAAGAATAATTTATGGGACTGTTTCAGACGGTTCGGAGCTTAAAGGAAATTGAAGAACTCGCCATGGCGCCTGACAGACTTCTTTTTTCCGCCAGCGAGCGGGAGATAAAAGAGGGCTGGACCACAGATATATATTTTGTAAAGGCCAGGGAAATTTTAAGAGAAACAGGATTGGATAAAATTCAGGTTGCAGCGGAAGTTTTTGCGCGGCATCCGGGAATATTGGCAGGCGTTCCCGAAGTAAAAAACCTTTTACAGGATACCGGCGTTGAGTTGTGGTCTCTTCAGGAGGGCGAGTTTTTCCGGGAAAAAGAGGTTGTAATGCGCATCAGCGGCCCCTATGACAGTTTCGGGATTTTTGAAACAGCCTTACTGGGCATTCTGTCCAGTTCAAGCGGTTGGGCAACGGCCGCCAGACAGTGCAAGGACGCCGCCGGCGCGAAAAAGGTTGTTTGTTTTGGCGCCCGCCATGTGCATCCTGCTGTTGCGCCTGTTATGGAGAGGGCTGCTATTATCGGCGGCGCTGACGGGGCAAGCTGCATCCTGGGGGCAAAACTGGCCGGCAGGGAACCGACCGGAACAATGCCTCATGCTGTAATTCTTATCCTGGGCGATACGGTAAAAGTTGCCGATATCTATCAGCGGATTATGCCCGAAGGTTCGCCGGTGATTATCCTGGTCGATACTTTCAAGGATGAAGCGGAGGAAACTTTGAGGGTCGCCGAAGCTTTGCAAGACAGATTAAGTGGCGTCAGGCTCGATACACCCAGCGAAAGAGGCGGGGTTACACCCGCGCTGGTTCAAGAAATAAGGGCGCGCCTAGACCTGGGGGGCTTTTCACATGTCCAAATCCTGGTTAGCGGGGGTATAACGCCTGAACGTATAGTGGTCCTTGACAGGGCAGGCGCGGATTCTTTCGGAGTAGGTAGTTATATATCATCCGCCCCGCCCATCGACATGACAATGGACCTGAAAGAAGTTAATGGAAGACCGGTTACCAAGCGGGGGCGCATTCCGGGAATTACCCATTCGCCGCGATTGAAGAAGTTTTAAAAACTGCCTGCCGGCGCTTTAAATAGCTCTTTTTACTTTGCCGCTTCTTAAACAGCGCGTACAAACAAGAATTCTTTTCGGCGAGCCGTCAACAACCGCCTTAACACGCTGCAGGTTTGCCGCCCAGGTTCTTTTTGTGCGAATGTGGGAGTGGCTTACCTTCATGCCGACTTCGACGCCCTTCCCGCAGATTGTACATTTTCTGGCCAATCAATACATCTCCCTTGAAGAATAAACTGTTGATTATTCTATCAAAAGTTGCAGGGTCATGCAAGTCATGTTTTCCAGAACAACTGTTACTGAGGGGGCCGGGTGAATTGACGGGATTCCGCCAGTCCGGTTTGCCGGAATTTAAAGCGGCCGACCTGATCCGTGAGCATCTGCTTGTACAAGTCAGGGACGAGGCCTTTAAATTACTGGAAGACGATCCGGGGTTTAAGAGCGGCGATAACTTATTACTAAAGGAAGAATTGCAGGCAAAGTCGATGAATATATCAAAATTTAAAGCACCAAATTAAAATTTAACACTACTAGTTTTTAAATCCTTATTTTCAAGCTATTAACTGGGTAAAATGTTCTAGTTTAAAGCAATTTATTAATGCTCATAATAAACTCAAGCTGAAAATGAGGAGGTGAAAATTAAATGGCACAGGGACAGAAATCGAATAGGATACTTATCAACCAGGCTTCTAACGCTATGGAGCAGTTTAAATGGGAAACTGCGGCCGAGCTTGGCATTCAGGTTCCCCAGGGTGGTTACATGGGTGACATTCCTTCCCGTGTTAATGGCGCCATAGGCGGCAATATGGTCAAAAAGATGATCGCTGCTTATGAAACAAGCCTGGCTAGCGGCAACCAGCCTCCGACTCCTTCGGTTACTTCAAGCGGCGGCCGCTAGATGCTCCTTAAGGGAGTATTTCTTAGCTGAGATCCAAAGATGAGTAAAGAATTATTTTCTTATTAGCCGGAAGGCCAGTTTTAGGGTAAAAGCTTAACTGGCCTGCCGGTTTTTTTAACAGTATAGACCCCTATGAACTCCCTAAGATAAGTTAATTTTCAGTATGGACGGTTATCATTAATGCATGTAGAATGTGTAATCGTCCTGGGTTAACTCCGGCTGTAAGGCGGATGTTATACCGGCCGCTATAATTTGTGCCGTGCTGTGGATCAAGGCGTCAATCTCTTTCGGAGTGACAGTAAGATTTCCCCCGAAGGGTTCGAGCACTTTATTGATTGCCTCCCGCGAAAAGTTTAAGCTGGTTTGATTGTTTGTTTGCGCCTGTTTCAAGTACTGTTCTATGGCATCACTGGCGATGACGGCAGCGTGAACCACTGTGGGAACACCGATCGCTATTACGGGTACGCCCATTGTTTCCTGATTTATACCGGACCTTTGGTTTCCAATACCGGAGCCGGGTTTTATCCCTGTAGTGGCTATTTGGATTGTGGTTGCGATGCGTGTAACACTGCGGGCTGCAAGTGAGTCAATGGTGATAATCAGTTCCGGGTGGATTTTTTCCGCAACACCCTTGATTATTTCCGCAGTTTCAATACCCGTAATTCCCAGTACCCCGGGAGCCATAGCGCTGACCGATCGCATTCCCTTTTTTAATGTCTGGGGAGCGTAATTAAAAAGATGGCGGGTCACCAGGCTTTGCTCAATTACTTCAGGGCCCAGCGCGTCAGGAGTTGCCCGCCAGTTTCCCAGGCCGACCAGTAATATGTTGGCGTATTCGGGGAGATTGACTAATGTTTTAAGATAATGAGCCAGTATTTCGCCTGTTTCCTTATGTGCCGCGGGGTTGTTTTCCCTGATTAACGGCGCTTCAATGGTTATGTAAATGCCGACAGGTTTTCCCATGATTTTTTCCGCGTATTGTTCCATAATATTGACTATGGTTACCTGCGCATGTTCGTAATTTTCCTGATCAACCTTTACACCCGGAATTTCCTGGCCGGTTTCGCCGCGGACAATTTCTCTGGCTTCTAAGGCAAGGTCTAAACTGATTCCAAAATTCTGGTAAACTTCACTTAACATTCTAATCATCCCTATTTATTGTATAGATATAGCATTTCCCCATAAATTTTGTTTATGTGCATAAATAATAGGAAAATACTTAATTAATGCAAATTGTTTTAATCATTGTGTTAAGATTATGGTAAAATGTACGGAAGAAGGAAAGCTTGGTATGGTTAGGGTAGTTTCCGGTATATGCCGGGGCCGTATGTTAAAAGTACCCCGCGGTTGGAAAGGGCGTCCAACCAATGATAGGGTTAAAGAGGCTCTCTTTGATATGCTGGGCGGAAGAGTTTCGGAAAGCTGTTTTTTAGACCTTTACGCCGGGACCGGCAATGTAGGCATCGAGGCAGTAAGCCGGGGCGCGCGGCGGGTCTGCTTTGTTGACCAAAACAGCAAAGCCGTGCAGGCTATTTATGAAAACCTTCGTTTTCTGCCCGAGGATTTAGCCGCCCAAGTTTTTGTGCTTAAGTTAAATGTTTTAAAAGCAATTAAACTAATGGCAAACAGAAAAGAGCTTTATGATCTTGTCTTCCTTGATCCGCCGTATGAGCAGCTCCTGGAAAGGCCCACGCTCGAAATGATCAGCAATTGCGGTTTGCTCTTACCGGATGGCGTTATTATTGTAGAAAGCAGTAAAAGAGAGGTGTTGCCGGCCAGGGTTAATGACTTAACGCTATCACGCCAACAAAGGTACGGGGATACGCTGTTGACTTTTTATATGCCCAAGCAAAAGGGAGGTTTATAAGTGGAGCTGTCAAATATTCTCAATGAACTTGAAGAACTGGTCGAGGAAAGTATGCGGGTTCCTCTGACCAGAAAAGTTCTTATCAATGAAGACAGGCTGTTGGATTGCCTTGACCGGATCCGCACTTCCATGCCGGAAGAAATACGTCAGGCAAAATGGCTGATTCAGGAACGCGAAAAGGTGCTGGCCGATTCAAAAAGAGAGGCTACAAGGATCATAGATGACGCAAAAAAACAGGTGGACAGGCAGGCCGAGGAAAGTGAAATAACACGCCAGGCCCAAATAATAGCTGAGGAAATGATCCAGAAGGCGGAACAGATTGCTTTTGAAATCAAGCAGGGGGCGCGCGATTACGCTGATGATGTTTTAAGCGGGATTGAAAAAGATTTGGAAAATCTTGCTGACCAGGTTAAAAAGGGCAGGGAAGAATTGAACGGTTTAAAACAGGCCGGTTAAAAGGTTAACGAATAAAAAAAGGGCCTTCCGCCGGAAGACCCTTTTTTAAAGGTTTTTAAAGGCCTTGACTTTACAGGTTGATATTCGAATATTTCCTCCAGGGCCTGGCAACTGTTTTGTTTTCCAGTATATCCAGGGCCTGGCAAATGTATTTTCTTGTATCGTGAGGCATAATAATGTCGTCAGCATAACCGCGTTCGGCGGGCTGGTAAGGATGCTCATATTTCTTGTTATAATCCGCGATCCTTTGTGCCGCCGTTTCGGCAGGATTCGGAGAGTTCTTAATTTCCTTGGCAAAAATCACGCTTGCAGCAGTAGCGCCGCCGACGATGTTAATCTTGGCTGTCGGCCAGGCGTAACACAGATCTGCTCCGATGCTCTTGTCCAGGATGGCGTAATGAGCGCCGGCGTATGATTTTCCAATGATCATTGAAATAAGGGGCACAGTGGCGTCAGCCCAGGCATAAAGGGTTTTTGCTCCGTGACGAAGGATTCCTTTATGCTCTTCTTCAGAACCAATCCAGAATGCAGGGCAGTCGACAATGGTTACCACCGGAATGTTGAAGAGGTCGCATGTACGGACGAATCTGGCCAGTTTGTCGGAGGAGTCGCAGTCCATGGCACCTGCCAGGTAGTCGGGATTGTTGGCAACCAGTCCGACCGATTTCCCGTTGAAGCGTGCGAAGCCGACGATTAATTGTGGAGCGAACTCTTTGTGGATTTCAAAGAAGCTTCCCTTGTCTACAATCATGTCGATGAGCGGGTACATATCGTAAGGCGTCATCAGCATCGGGTCAGGCAGGAAGTCGTCCAGTTCCGGGATCTCTCTGTTGGGGTCGTCGCCAACGCTGATAACCGGGGGCTTTTCCCTGTTGTTTTGGGGCATATAGGATAGTAGTTTCTTAGCCGCTTCGATGCACTCAAAATCGTCTTCTCCCACGATATGCGTGTTTCCTGCCCTAACGGCATGCGGTTCCCAGCCGGAAAGTTCTTCCAGGGAAATATCCTCTCCGGTTTGTGTTTTTACGAAGGCCGGTCCGGCGATGCCTAAAAAGCCGGTTTTTTTGCTCTGAATCAGAAAGTCGTTCATAATCGGATGGTAAGCCTGGCCGCCAAGACAGGGGCCAAGAAGCAGCGCTATCTGCGGGATGATTCCGGAAGCGCGGCACTGGGCTGCAAAAGTCCAGCCGTATGCCTCCAGGGTATCAAGCCCTTCCTGAAGGCGGGCGCCGCCGGAGTCGTTAATTCCAATAAAGGGCCAGCCTTTGTTCTGGGCAAATTCAAGCGCCCAGACGAACTTTTTGCCGTGATACTCACCGAAAGTACCGGCCATAGCCGTGAAGTCCTCTGAGATTACAACGACGTTACGGCCGTTTATTTTTCCGTATCCTGCCACAACGCCTTCTGCAGGGACGTATACTTTATCCATGCCGAATTCTGTTTGGCGGTGCTTCATAAATGCGCCGACCTCCCAGAAACTGTGCGGGTCCAGGAGCAAGTCAAGTCTCTGGCGGGCGTCGGTCTGCCCCTTAGCCCTGCGCTTTGCTAAAGCTGCTTCTCCTCCCATTGCAAGGGCGGCTTTCCGCCTTTTCATATAATCATCATAAATATCATCAAACTTAGTAGCCATTACGCGCCTCCTATTTTCGTAATAATTCACAAGGGGTCAAAAAAATAAAACTATAAATAATTATCTGGCTGAAAAAAATCAAATCCTAAAATTGCCCCTCCTGTTTCTCTTTCAAACTAAGAAAATACCGTCTTTCCTGACTATCCTTTTTGTATAAAATTAACACCTCCCTATTTAAGCGGCTTTATCTGTGAAAACAAAAAAGACAGAAGCCGTATATGCCGCGAAAAAACCATGTGTACTCAAATTTCCAAAAGAATTATAACTTGGGGATGGCGAGCTTGTCAACATCAACGGCTTTATGTCAGTGCTGACAGATGCATTTTTCTTGACATCGGGCAATACTGTGATAAAATATAACATGTGGTTTGATGATGATTTTGAAAACTGCTTATTTATGTTTTGCTTATTTATGCTTATTTAATTGTGGTTTGAAACAGGATAAAGGAGAGTTGAACAGGTGTACGCAGTTATTGAAACTGGCGGCAGGCAGTACCGGGTGCGGGAAAAGGAAACGCTTCTGGTGGATAAACTTCCCGTTGAAGCGGGTCAAGAAATAACTATTGACAAGGTGCTGGCCGTCTCAGACGGTGAAAATATAAAAATAGGGACACCTTTCGTAACGGGAGCAAAAGTTACTTTAAAAGCGGTACGCCACGGGCGCGGTCGCAAAATAATTGTTTTCAAGTATAAAGCAAAGAAAAATTACCGCCGCAAAAAAGGCGCCAGGCGGGCCTTTACGCAGGTATTCGTAGAGAAAATTGAAGAGATTGTTTAGTAATCAGGAGGTGAATAACCATGGCTCATAAAAAGGGAGTAGGAAGTTCACGCAACGGGCGTGATTCACAGCCCAAAATGCTGGGTGTAAAACGTCATGACGGTCAAATTGTTTCTGCCGGCAGTATCCTTGTACGTCAGAGAGGAACAAGGATTCACCCCGGAAACAATGTTGGCAAGGGCAGGGATGACACCCTGTTTGCGCTTATAGACGGCCTGGTTTCCTTTGAACGCAGAGGCCGTGACAAAAAGCAGGTAAGTGTGGAACCTGTTTCCGTGGGATAGGATCCCATCAGTCATTAATAAGAAAGAAAGGCCGGTACAAAAGCCGGCCTTTTTATAATGCCGCAACAAGGGAAGCAGCTTTAAGAGATTTGGAGGGTCTTGTAATGGATATAGACATGTTTCTGGAAATAATCCGAATGCAAAGGCACGATTTTTTAAATCATATTCAGGTTATTTCCGGCTTCTTGCAGCTAAATAAAACAGAGCAGGCCAGACACTATATTAATGAAGCCGTAATGCAGATTAACCGTTTTGGAGAATATATTCATCTTAGACCGCCCGAGGTTGCTGCAGCATTATTAGGAGCCAGGAACAAGGCTGCAAAATACGGTGTTGAGATCGATCTGCAAATTGGGGGAAACCCGGAATTATGCCTGGTACCAGGAAAGGATTTAGGGTTGAGCCTGCAGGAAGTTATGGGTAAAGCGCTTTCAGGTTTTTTGCCTGAAGTTAGAGACCGTAATTTAAGGGTCGGCTTTATGGATGAACCGGGAAAGTTTATCTGCCGCCTTGGTTTTCCCATTTCGGCGTACAGTAAGGAACTTGATCAAAGCATAGAAGCGGTTAATCAAAACATGAGCGCCTGGGGAGGCAGGGTTGTTCTCTCGGAAACAAAAGGCCTGTGTGAAGTGTTATTTTACCTGCCCGCTAAAGAAGCCGGCTAAAGGTTATTTGTGTGATGGTGGATAACAATGTTTTACGATAAAGTAAAAATATTCATAAAAGCTGGTGACGGAGGCAACGGGTGTGTCGCTTTTCGCAGGGAAAAGTATCTTCCCGACGGCGGGCCGTCGGGAGGCGACGGCGGACGGGGCGGCGATGTCATTTTTCGCGTTGATGAAGGACTGTCTACTTTAATCGACTTCCGTTACAAAAAGCATTATAAATCGGAACGGGGTCAGCACGGAATGGGCAAAGATATGCACGGCCGCTCAGGGAAAGATCTCTATCTGCGTGTTCCTGCGGGAACTGTCGTGCGAAACGAAGATACGGGGCAAATAATTGCCGATCTCGTCACGGAAGGTCAGGAATTCATCGCGGCTCACGGAGGGCGCGGCGGCAGGGGAAACGCGCGTTTTGCAGGACCCCATAACAAAGCCCCTACGATAGCTGAAAAAGGGGAACCCGGGGAGGAACTCCGGCTGGAACTTGAGCTAAAACTCCTGGCGGATGTTGGTCTGATCGGAGTTCCCAACGCCGGCAAATCGACATTGATTTCCCGTATTTCAGCAGCCCGTCCCAAGATCGCTGACTACCCTTTTACGACTGTTGTTCCCAACCTGGGAGTTGTAAGAATTGACGAATCATTTAGCTTCGTGGTTGCCGACATTCCCGGTTTAATTGAAGGGGCGCATACGGGCGCCGGTCTTGGCCACCAGTTTTTACGGCATCTTGAGCGGACCAGGCTGCTTGTCCATGTCCTGGATGTCAGCGGAATGCAGGGGAGAGACCCGCTTGACGACTTTTCGGTCATTAACAGAGAACTTTCTTTGTATAATCCCACCCTTGCCCAGCGGCCCCAGTTGATTGCAGCAAATAAAGTCGACCTGCCTGATGCCGCGGAAAACCTTTCCCGCCTGCAGAAACATCTTTCAGGGAAATACAAAATAATTCCAATTTCAGCCCTGACAGGCGAGGGGCTGAAAACCCTTGTCCTTAATATAGGGCAAATGCTTCTTCAAATTCCCGTACAACAAACCAGCTCTGAATTTTCCAAAGTAACCGTATATAACGAAGAAGAGCCTTTTAAAGTGGTTTGCAAGGATGGAATTTACTATGTGGAAGGAGAAAGAATAAAAAAAATTGTCGCTATGACTGATTTGGATAATTCCCAGTCGGTAAAGCGCCTGCAGAAAATTTTTGACCGGATGGGGCTGGAAAAAGAGTTAAAGGATGCCGGCATAAAAGAAGGTGATACAGTCCAGGTCGGAAAATACCAATTTATCTTTTATCCGTAACTTTTAAAGATGACGGTAAAAAGAAAGGTTAGTTATGCTATACTTTAGAAAGCATTTTTTCTAGAGGTGACCTTTTTTGGAATTAAGGAATTTACCTTCATTTAAAAGGGTTGTTGTTAAAATAGGGTCCAGTTCCCTGATTGACAAAGAAGGCGCTTTAAACATTTCCCAAATCGGAAACCTGGCGAATCAGATTGCCGGCTTGAAGCGAGAGGGTGTTGAAATCCTTCTGGTCAGTTCCGGGGCGATAGGTCTAGGTATACAAAAACTCGGCTTTATACGCCGTCCGAAAAGTATTCCGGAAAAACAGGCCTGCGCGTCAGTCGGCCAGGGGATGTTGATTAAATTTTATGAACAAGTATTTTCACAACATGGCGCCACCGTCGGGCAAGTCCTTTTAACCCGTGAGGATTTTTCTGACCGCAAACGGTTTTTAAATGCCCGCAATACAATGTTTGTTTTGCTGCGCATGGGTGTAGTACCGGTAATTAACGAAAATGACACGGTTGCGGTGGATGAGATAAGGTTGGGGGACAATGACAACCTGGCTGCGCTGGTCAGCGTGCTGGTTGACGCTGATTTGTTGATCTTGTTATCCGATATTAATGGGCTTTATACCGCAGACCCGCGTTTTCCGTCATCAAAATTGATTGCCGAGGTTAAAGAAATAACGGCGGAGATAGAAAAAATAGCCGCAGGTTCCAAGTCTGCCCTTGGCACCGGGGGAATGATTACGAAGCTTCAGGCCGCAAGGATTACCATGCATTCCGGAATAACAACGGTGCTTGCTGCGGCTGGTGAAAGGGAGGTAATCCGCCGTGTGCTGTCAGGCGAGATTCTGGGCACAATTTTCTGGCCTTTGTCACGGCTCGGCAACAGGAGAAGTTGGATTGCTTATAACTCGACCGTTCAGGGGAGGATCTTTATTGACGACGGCGCTGCAGCGGCCTTGCTGCACAAGGGAAAAAGCCTGCTGCCGTCAGGCATCCAGCGTGTTGAAGGCGACTTTCAAATTGGGAATACGGTAAGTGTTATAGAGCCTTCCGGACGCGAAATTGCCAGGGGAATTGTAAATTATTCTTCAAAAGATATAGAAATGATTAAAGGTACGAAGACATGGGAAAGGGCAAGAACGCCAGGCCGCAAGGCGTATGATGAAGTGATCCACCGCAACAATCTGGTTATGAATGTTTAATGTTTTAAATAGAGGCGACCGGTATTGAAAAGAATTGGAATTATGGGAGGCACTTTCGACCCTGTTCATTACGGTCATCTGGTAGCCGCAGAGGGAGCCCGCTGTCATTTTAATTTGGACAAGGTTATTTTTGTACCTGCCGGCATCCCGCCGCATAAAATCCCCAAGCTAATCTCCGCCTCCCATCACCGTTTAGTGATGACACACCTGGCTGTAAGCAGCAACCCCTTTTTTACTGTTTCGGCAATAGAAATAGAAAGGGAAGGTATGTCCTATACGATAGACACAGTAAGAGAAATTTCCGGCCTTTGCCGGGATGCGGATATTTATTTTATAACCGGGGCGGATGCCGTTCTGGAAATTTTAAGCTGGAAGAACGTTTTCGAGCTTCTCTCTATGTGTTTCATTGTAGCGGCTACACGTCCGGGGTACAAACTGGTCAGTTTGAAAGAAGGTTTGCCCGGCCTTTCTGAAGATGAAATTAAAAAAATAATTGTTATGGAAGTGCCGGCTCTGGCTATTTCATCCACGGATATCCGGCAGCGCATCCTGAAAGGAAAGCCAATAAAATATCTGCTGCCTGAGAATGTGGAAAAATACATCAAAGAGCACAACCTGTACAGGGATTGATATTCTTTTGAATTTAGTTAATTTCTTCTGGAAATAATATAATGACAAAACTTATTTACACAGAACTTATTTACACAGAAGGAATGGGGTGCTTTTAAAGAAGTGGCACGCACACTATATGTGGGTAATCTTCCATGGGCGACAAGGTCGGAAGATTTGGAAGAGGTTTTTTCAAGGCATGGCGCCGTAATCAGCAGCCGGATAATCCGTGACAGGCAGACAGGGAGATCGCGAGGTTTTGGTTTTGTGGAAGTTAAGGAAGAAGACGCCGACGTGATTATTGAAGCAATGAACGGTAAGGAAATGGAAGGCCGTGTATTAATTGTAAATCAGGCGAAAGTACGTGAAAAGTAACAAAAAAATGGGGAGGCGGTCAAACGGGCAGCAGGAAATTTGATCATTAGGGCGAATAATTAATAATAAATAAATTATAAAGGGTTTTTTAGGTAAGGGGGAGTATTTTTGACGTTAGATCCGGGTGTGTTGGCAGAAACTGCCGTACGCGCCGCCAGGTCTAAGAAAGCCTATGATATTGTCGTCCTGGATATAAGCGCTTCCTCTATCATGGCGGATAATTTTCTTATCTGCGCCGGAAGATCGACAATTCACGTCAAAAGTATTGCCGAGGGAATTATTGAAGAAATCGAAAAAGAATTAGGGATAGTTCCGCGTCTGGAGGGCTGGCGTCAGGCAAGGTGGATTTTGATGGATTATGGAAGCCTGATTGTCCATGTTTTTCTTGAGGAAGACAGGAAATTTTATAACCTTGAACGGCTTTGGGGCGCCGCAGGCAAGCTTGGCCTGGTCAAGAATGAATAATGATTTCTAGGTTATCTTTGATTAATTGTCATTTTTATGAGACATGTTATAATAAGATGTTTATAGCTTGTTGTATAAAAATACTTCGGGAGAGGAGGTGAAGATATGGTAAAAGGCCTGGTAACTGTTGTTCATATACTTGTTGCCCTGATATTAATTGCTGTGGTATTACTGCAGTCGGGGAGGAGCGCGGGGCTTTCCGGGGCTATTACCGGTGGCGCGGAAGCTCTTTTTGGTAAAAAAAGGGGGTTGGACGAGTTGCTGGGCAAGGTTACGACAGTTGTGGCCGTTATATTCGGGATTACCTCGCTTATGCTGGGTTTCTGGCAATAAGCCGGGGGGAGAAAAATTTTTTCAAACAGCCTCTATTATTTAATTAATCAGTTCCATCCCAATGTATCCTTTTACTAACAGGGATAAGGGACAAATCTGATGCAGAAAGGAGCTTTGAAAAGCCTGGTCAGAGGCGCCTGATCTAAAAATCAGGTTTTAAAACCAGGTGAAATGCCTTGGCTAGTTTAGCATCTATTTCATGGATGGGTATCATTGCTTCTGTTATTGGTATTTTATTTGCAATCTTTCTTATTTCCTGGGTACTCGGAAGGCCGGCAGGCTCACAGCGGATGCAGGAAATTTCCGGCGCCATTCAGGAAGGCGCGATGGCTTATTTAAGCCGTCAGTACAGGACAATCGCCATAGTCGGTGTAGTTGTGGCGATTTTACTATGGGTCGGCTTGGGTATGCATACGGCAGTTGGATTTATTATTGGAGCTATTTTCTCAGGCGCATGCGGATATGTCGGAATGGTCGTCAGCACCCGCGCCAACACCCGTGTCGCAGAAGCCGCCAAATCCGGCATTGGCTACGCGCTGGTAGTTGCTTTCCGGGGCGGTTCAGTAACCGGTATGATCTGCGTGAGTCTTGCATTGCTGGGTATCTCCGGATTGTTCCTTGCTTTTAACGATCCGGTTTCTCTTGTTGGAATGGGTTTTGGAGGCAGCTTGATCAGCGTGTTCGCCCGTCTTGGCGGCGGTATTTATACCAAGAGCGCAGACGTGGGCGCCGACCTGGTCGGCAAGGTTGAAGCGGGCATTCCCGAGGACGATCCCCGGAACCCCGCCGTTATCGCTGACAACGTGGGAGACAACGTCGGCGACTGCGCCGGTATGGCTGCAGACTTATTTGAAACCTATGCTGTAACTGCAATAGGCGCAATGTTGCTGGGTCACCTTGTGTTCCCCGACAACCCGATCGCGGTGGCCTTCCCGATCGTCCTTGGCGCAGTAGCTATCATCGCCTCGATTATCGGAAGCTTTTTCGTGCGTATGGGCGGCAACCAGAATATCATGGGGGCTCTTTACAAAGGGCTCTGGGCTTCTGCCATTCTTGCTCTGGTTGGTTTTTATTTTGTTACCCCGAAGTTCGCCCCCTCGCCCGGCTATTTCTGGCCTGCTTTAGTAGGCATAGTAATCACCATGCTGATGGTTTATATTACAGACTATTATACTTCCAAAGCCTTCCGTCCGGTTAAGTCTATTGCCGAAGCCTCCCAATCGGGGCACGGCACCAACATTATTACCGGACTTTCTGTTGCTATGGAGGCAAGTGTATTACCCGCCATCGTAATCGTAGTCGGTATTTTAGTATCTTACGGCGTTGGCGCCGGAGTAGGCGCAGGAGAGGGCGGCGGACTGTACGGCATTGCCATCGCTTCCATGGCCATGCTCTCCATGACCGGTATTGTAGTGGCCATCGATTCCTACGGTCCGATCACTGACAACGGCGGCGGCATTGCCGAGATGGCTGAGCTGCCCCCGGAAGTACGCGCAATTACTGACCCTCTGGATGCCGTAGGCAACACCACCAAGGCCGTAACCAAAGGTTACGCAATCGGTTCCGCAGGCTTGGCGGCAATCGTTCTCTTTGCCGACTATACCCACCAGCTGGCACAGTTATCCGGGCAGGAAATCGCTTTCTCAATCAATAACCCGTTTGTGCTTGCAGGCCTGCTGATCGGCGGCGCCCTGCCATTCCTGTTCTCCGCCTTTGCAATCGGCGCTGTTGGCCGTGCCGCAAGTGAAGTAGTTATAGAAGTGCGCCGTCAGTTCCGTGAAATAAAGGGATTGATGGAAGGCAAAGCGCGTCCCGAATATGGACGTTGCGTTGACATCGTTACTGCCAGAGCTTTGAAAGAAATGATCGTGCCAGCCCTTGTTCCTATTCTGGCCCCGCTTATTGTAGGGTTTGTCCTTGGCAGGGAAGCCCTTGGCGGAATGCTCCTGGGTACAATCATTACAGGTTTGTTCCTGGCTATCTTCCAGACCGCTGGAGGCGGCGCCTGGGATAACGCCAAGAAGGCCATTGAAGATGGTTTATATGGCGGTAAAGGGTCTATGGCTCACGCAGCGGCTGTAACCGGCGACACAGTAGGCGATCCCTTGAAGGATACGGCAGGTCCGGCGATTAACCCGATGATTAAGGTTGTCAACATCGTTGCCTTACTGATCGTACCTTTGATTTACAACATAAGCCGTTAGATAATTTAGGTTAAACAGAGCAGACTAACAGCCGGGGCAACCCGGCTGTTTCTGTTATAAGGGGGGTTAAAAAAATGGAAGATCAGAGAAACAATTTATGCTTTGCCTGCAGCCCTTCCAATCCAATTGGCTTTCACCTGGAATTTGAATTGCAGGAAAATGTTTGCCGGGCTTTTTTTACGGCGAGTGAAAATCACCAGGGGTGGAACGGTTTGATGCACGGCGGTTTAATTTCAACGCTTTTGGACGAGGCCATGGGTCAATTGCTATGGCGTCAGAAAAAAATTGCCGTGACTGCGGAAATAAAAATCAGGTTTAGCTTGCCGGTTGCCATAGGCGAGAAACTTCTCGTAGAAGCGTGGGAAACGGACAGCAGCAGAAGGCTATACAAACTTTCCGCCGCAATAACCCTGCCTGACGGAATGCAGGCCGTTACTGCCGAGGGCAAGTTTCTTCCCGCGAAACTGCAATAATCTGGGTTTTTTAGAAGAGGATTTCCGTATCTTATGTCGAATTATTTGTGAAAGTGTACTATTTAATCAGTTAACATCATCAAGCCGGGGTGCGCGTAATGGTTCGCTTATATAACGTTACCAAGATATATAAGAACAATTCGATAGCTTTGAACAATGTAACCCTCCATATAAAAAAAGGCGAATTTATTTTTCTTGTCGGCCCAAGCGGGGCAGGTAAGACTACTTTAACCAGGCTTATCTTTCGGGAAGATATACCGACTCGGGGGCAGATCGTCTTCAACGGGAAAAATGTTGTCCGCATGCGTCCGGGGGAAGTTCCTTTCCACCGCAGGAAAATAGGTATGGTTTTTCAGGATTTCCGCTTGCTTGCCCAAAGGACCGTTTATGATAATGTCGCTTTTGCATTACAGGTTACAGGCACTTCAAATCACCGGATAAAGAAACTGGCGCTGGAAGCGCTGAAAGTAGTTGGTTTGGAGGGAAAAGAAAAAATGCATCCCGAGCAGCTTTCCGGAGGAGAGCAGCAGAGAGTATGTATAGCCCGCGCAATTGTCAATAACCCTTTGTTATTAATTGCTGACGAGCCCACCGGCAATCTGGATCCCGGTACTTCCCGCGAATTGATGAATCTGTTTAAGGAAATAAACGGCAGGGGAACAACAATAATTATGGCCACACATGCCTGGGATATAGTAGATTCAATGAAAAAAAGAGTGGTTGCCTTGTCCGGCGGCAAAGTGGTGAGGGACGAGGAAAGCGGGGATTATCATGGGGCGTAGCGCTGTTGGTTACTATTTTAAGGAAGCTTTTGACTCCCTTTTTCGCAATAATTGGCTCTCACTTGCTTCGATAGGCGTAGTGACGGTGTCTCTGTTTATTTTTGGCTGTTTCCTTCTGATTGCCATAAATACCAGCGCAATTATAAACACTCTTGAGTCTATGCTTGAAATTAATGTCTTTCTGGAAAACAACCTGAACCAGAGTGAAATCAATCATTTAAATGAAGAGCTAAAATTCCTGCCGGGGGTGTCTGGGGTTGAATTTGTTCCCAAAGAACAGGCTTTGGAAAATATGCTGACCAGTTTAGGCAACGGAAAAGATATTACGGATAATTTAGATGAAAACCCGCTCCCTGACTCGTTCAGAATAAAAACCAATAGTGTCGGATTGGTTCCTCAGATAGCTGCGAACATATATAAATTCAAAGGTGTCAGAAATGTTATATATGGCCAGGAGGTAGTGGAAAGACTGCTGATCGTGACGCGCTGGATAAGGACGACGTGCCTGACAAGTATCGGAGTTCTTGGGTTGGCGGCTATATTTCTTATTTCTACAACAATTCGCGTTTCAGTTTTTTCCCGGAGAAAAGAAATTGGAATCATGAAGTTCCTTGGCGCCACCAACTGGTTCGTACGTCTTCCTTTTTTGCTGGAAGGAGTGGTCTTAGGATTTTCCGGCGCCCTGTTGGCCTCTATAATCGTGTATTTAGTGTATACAATTGTCATTGATAAGATAGCCGTTACAATGCCTTTTCTTCCCGTTGTAGGACAAATAGACAAGCTGGCGCCTGTTTATTGGGGGTTGTTGATTTTAGGACTGCTTATCGGCGCTGCGGGCAGTTCGATTTCCGTGCACAGGTTCTTAAAAGTTTAGCAGTATATACAGGAGAGACAAATGTTATCCAGGAGATTTATTAAAAAGCTGGTTTTAATTCTCACATTGCTTTTTTTCGCAGGTTCTTTCTCAGGTTCTTTTGTTAACCATGCGGAGGGAAAAAGCCTTGAAGAAATGCTGAAAGAGACAAGAGACAAGCTTATTGTCAAAAAGCGAGAGGTAACAAAGGAAAAGAAAGCAGTTAACAATTACGTTAACCGTCTTTCTTCAATAAATAGGACAGTTAATGATAAAGAAGAAGAAATTTCGGATTTAAACACTTCTTTAGCTATTGCCACAACCGATCTGTCAAAAGCCGAAAAAGATTTAAAGAAAGCCGAAGAAAGCCTGGTTAGAAGCAAATCCCAGCTGAGCGGCAGACTGTATAATATTTATCTTTTCGGCCGGATCAGTTATCTTGAATTACTGTTGAACTCAAAAAGTTTTGGGGATTTTATTGTCCGTTATGAACTGCTGAAGGCAATTGTAGGGCATGATACGGAAATAGTGAGCAAGATGCGGAATCAAAAAGAGGAAGTTCAAAACAGGAAGTCGGCGCTGGAAGATAGGCGCTTGAGGGTAACAGACCTTCTGCGGAAACAGGTTGCCGCGCAAAATGAGTTAAAGAAGGATCAGCTTGCTCAAAGAAAATTAATTGCTTCAGCAAAGACGGAATTAAGCCGGCATGAGGATGAGATTGACCGCCTGGAAGCTCGGGAAAGGGAAATTATCCAAAAGATCGCCCTGCAAAATTCAAAGGGCGGTGAGGCAAAGGGCAGCGGAAGTTTTACCTGGCCGCTTCCCGGATACACACGCATTTCTTCGGGTTACGGCAACCGTATGCATCCAATTTTGCATGTTATGCGTTTTCATGATGGAGTAGATATTCCTGCTCCGAAAGGAACAAAAGTTGTCGCCCCCCAGGACGGGACAGTAATCAACGTTCAATATATGAGCGGATACGGCAATATTGTCATGNNAAAAAAGGGCAGGTCATAGCAAGAGTAGGAAGCACAGGGATGTCAACGGGGCCGCATTTGCACTTTATTATTATGGTCAATGGAAGGACGGTAAATCCTTTATCTTATGTATAAGCGGCGATTATTAAGCGCGTAGGCAGTTGACCTTCCTAAGGCAAGTCAATTTTCAGGACAGTTCAAGGCAGGAGAAAATCTCCTGCAATTTTATTTGTTTTTTTGGTTTTTAAATCCTGTCCACAGGTATATTATAATAACATGTTTTTGGAATTTAATTTGCCGGAGGTTGTTTATGGGCCGTTCATTTCAGAAGTACGAAAATGACAACTGGTTTACGCGGGGATTGGTTATTTTCGC
The DNA here is from genome assembly GCA_002382755.1 of Firmicutes bacterium UBA4049. Taxonomy (GTDB): domain Bacteria; phylum Bacillota; class Desulfotomaculia; order Desulfotomaculales; family Nap2-2B; genus 46-80. The sequence goes on from DFZT01000014.1 coordinate 30,177, forward strand.
TTTTATAGTTCTGTTTTTTGTAGCCGGCTCTGTTGCTGTTGTTGTTACGAATTACAATCATATGGGAAACCTGGTTAAAGTAATTACGCTTATCGGTTCCCGTTATCTTGAACCTGTAAAAACAACGTCTCTGGTTGATGGGGCGATACGCGGGCTTGTTGATTCCTTGAATGATCCCTACTCGGTTTACCTTGATCCGGATATGCTTTCAAAGATCCTTCAGGAACAAATAAAAGGAACAATAGACGGCCTGGGTATCCTGGTCGGCCTTAATGACGGCTATCTTGTAGTGGTGCGTTCATACACGGGTACGCCGGCCAGAAGAAAAGGCATTGTTGACGGGGATATCATCTTAAAAATTGGCGACCACGACACAAAGAATATGGATCTGGAAACAGCCGTAAGCCTGATTAAGGGACCGGTTAATACAAAGGTTAAGCTTACGATAAAAAGGACAGGCGTTTTTGATGAAAAAGAATTTGAAATTCCCAGAAAAAAAATCAACGTGCCTACTGCCGAAGGTTATCTCTTGCCTCAAACAAAAATAGGATATATCTCAATAGCCCAGTTTACCGAAGGTACGCCCCAGGAGGTAAAAAACGTCCTGGAACTGCTGAAGAAACAGGATATGAAAGGTATAATCCTTGATCTCCGGGATAACCCGGGCGGTGAACTAAGGGCGACAGTGAAAGTGGCGGAGTACTTTGTCCCGAAGGGGCCGGTTGTTTATATAGACTACCGTTTTGGAAAAGATGAAACCTATTCCGCGGAAGGCAATAACCTTAAAATGCCCATAGTAGTACTTGTTAACAGGATGAGCGCCAGTGCGGCGGAGATTCTGGCCGGAGCGATAAAAGACAGGAAAACAGGATTCCTGATTGGTGAAAAGACCTTTGGAAAAGGTATTGTCCAGGAGATTTTTACACTTGGCGACGGCGCCGGTGTGAAGTTGACTACAGCCCGTTATCTGACGCCTTCCAAACATGATATTAATAAAAAAGGAATCGTTCCCGACGTATATATTGAGCATAGTTCAAAGCTTGCCGGGAAAGACACGCAGCTTCAAAAAGCAGTCGAGGTTCTGGAAAAGAAGATGAAAGAGACGGCCTGATCTTGAGGAAAGAAAAACTGACAAAGGCAGTGACAAGTTGTTTCTAATAAATAATCTGTGGCAAATAATGGCTTCTTTAGCCAATGTCTTTACTGAGTGGGTTTTCTGGCTCGTCGTCGGCCTGGTAGCTTTGCAGTACAGGCACATGGCCGCGGAAAGGGACAGCTTGTTTGGCGTTGTTACCAGAAGGGTTTGGCCGGATGTACTTACCGCAATGGCATATGGAATCATAGGCGGGCTGGCCGGCAGTATGCTGATTGTTACGGTTGGTCTAAGTCTTAATGGTTCCAGCCTTCTTTACCTATGGCCAATTGCCGTCCTGTTAATGTTGATCAACCCCCGTTTTTTATGTTTTGCTTATGCAGGCGGAATACTTTCTCTGTCCAGCCTTATTTTTGGTTTCCCTTCCCTGAACATAGTCCAGGTTTTGGCCCTTGTCGCCGTTTTACACATGGTTGAAAGTGTGCTTATTCTGGTAAGCGGACATCTTGGCGCTGTCCCTGCCTACTTCAGGACACCAGGCGGGCGTTTAGTTGGCGGATTCAATCTTCAGAAATTATGGCCAATTCCTATAGCAGTGTTATCTGTTGCAGGCAGCCCGATCAGCTTTGGCGGCATGCCCGGATGGTGGCCCCTGCTGAAAACCTCTTTTTCGGGAGGGCCGGGATATTGGGCTTATGGACTTATTCCTGTGGTGGCCTGCCTGGGTTACGGAGATTTAGCCATTTCCCATAATCCGAACCAGAAAAGCAGATTGTCAGCCCTGTACCTGGGAATTTATAGTATTATACTGTTGTTTTTAAGTTTTCTGTCTCAGGATATACGGGCGGCTGCCTTTATTGCCGCCTTATTTTCCCCGCTAGGGCATGAGTTGGTTATCTTTCTTGGGAAGGAACTGGAGTTAAAGGGTAAACCGCTTTACGTTCCAACTGAACGGGGTATGCGGGTGCTGGATGTTTTGGTTGATACGCCTGTATGGAAAGCGGGTGTCCGTTCCGGGGATGTAATTTTATCAATCAACGGACGGGAAATTTCCAGCAAAACGGCGCCGGGAACGTATTTAACGGAAGAACGTTATTGCGAAGTAGAATTTTTGCATGGCCGGGATCAGGTATATAAAAGGGGAACGGCTTCTGTTTGTGAAGGGCAGGAAGCTTTGGGCTTTATCCCTGTGCCGGACAGTTTCGAAAAAACATACCTGGATTTAGGAACAAAAAGAACCTTTGGACAGTTCTTGAAAAAACTTGGCCGCCGCTAACCCACACCCTTTGCCGCCCATAAAACGACTTCCACTATTGCGCCGCCCTGGCTGGAGTTATAAATTCTGACCTGTCCGTTATGCTCAGTGACGATTTTCTTTACTATTGGGAGACCAAGACCGGACCCCCCGTTTACGCCGGTATAAAAATATTCAAAAGCATGATTCAGATCTTCCGTATTAAAACCAGCGCCGTCATCATGTACTGTTATTAGCAGCTTGTTTTTAGAATCAATAGTCTGGGACTCAACTTTGACAAAGCTTTTGGCATGACGAATCCCATTGGACAAGAGGTTGATCAGAAGACTGCACAATTGATCCCAGTCACCGCTGACCCATGTATCTTTCTGCACCAAAGATAATATTTCTATTTTCTTTTCCATGGCATAACCGCCGACAGTCCTTCTGCACTCTTTTATAATATAGTAAAGATCATGAGGAAGAAAATATATCTTATGCGGCTGTTCAAGGATGGAAATATCTATCATGTTTTCTACCAGGTTTCTCATACGAAAGCTTTCTTTATGAATAATTTCTATAGCATTTTCCATCTCCGGACCGGTAAAAATACCATCACGAATTCCTTCCGCGTAACCATTAATGCTCATCAGGGGTGTTTTCATTTCATGGGAAGCATTCCGAAAAAAGCGGCGCATCCCCTCATCATGGCTTTTTAGCTGATCGGCCATCTGGTTAAAAGTAGCGGCTAACTGGGATAATTCGTTATCTGACTTAGTCTCTAAACGAATATCAAACTGGCGATTGCCCACAGCCTTTGCATATTCTTCCAACCTTTTTAGGGGTTTTACAAGATAGCGAATCAAGAAGAACGCTATTATAAGGGCGACTAAAAGGGCGACTAAAAAACAGCCAAAGAATAATAACAGCATCTCCCAGTATAAGGCATGCAAAGTGCTGAGAGCTATAAATGTCATTACCGTACCCTCTAAACCGGCGGACGATCTTATAGGCACTTCAGTCGCCAGATAACTTTCACTCTTGAAAACATTTGACTTATTCCTGTCAAATGTTTTCCCTTCACGTATCTTTACCGCCAACTGCGATAATGACAGGCCGGAAGAAAACAGTTCAGGTTTACTGCTGAAGCTAATTTTATCCTGGGGATCAAGCCATAAAAAGTCGCTTTCTACCGACCGGCCCAGAAGGATTATGGTTAGGGGGAAATCATATTCCCTATTTGCTGATAAGCCGGACTGACGGGACAGAATAGCATGCGCTATTTCCCAAGCCTGCTTTTCTAAACCAACCTCAGCCCGTTTTTCTAAAACTTCTATCAATAATGGATAAAAGGCTAAAGCTGTTACTAGTAAGGTTGAAACAACCACTGCCAGAAAACTTATGATTATTTTAGTTGAGATGCTTTGCAGTTTAACCATCTAATCGGTACCCATAACCCCATATGGTTTGAATATTGGTTTTCGAACCGCTTTTCCTTAACTTCTTGCGCAGGCGTTTAATCAGGTCGTCTACGGCTCGTTCTGATCCCATATAATCATAACCCCAGATTTTGTCCAGCAACTCTTGGCGGTTGAAAGTACGCTGGGGATGCTGAACAAGCAGCAGCAGAAGGTCAAATTCCCTGGTAGTCAAACAAAGTTCGCATTCATTGACCAGGCCCAATCTGTCATTAGGACGTAATTTAAGGTTGTTAACCTGAATGTATTGTCCTGTGTCAGTAGTCTTTTTCGTGCGGCGAAGCACTGAGTGCACACGTGCTACCAGTTCACGAGGGCTGAAAGGTTTTGACAAATAGTCGTCCCCGCCTATTTCAAGCCCTGTAATACGATCGAAAGCTTTGCGGCGCGCCGAAATAAATATTATCGGAACCCAGCTGTGCTCCCGGATTTTCTGGCAAAAAGCCAGTCCGTCCTGTCCGGGCAGCATTATATCCAGGATGAACATATCCGGATATCCTTCCTCCAAACGGTGGTTTAGTTCTTCAATACTGCCGAAAGCCTCTACCTTAAAACCTTCCTTTTGGAGATACTGGGTTATTAATATCCGTATATTTACTTCATCATCTATAACAAAAACAGTCTGCAAAGTGCTCGCCTCTTAAGACATATCTCCGTTATTCATAGTATAGGTTAAAATTGTGGCAAAAATATATAAAGTAGTCGGCTTAAAAATAAATGTTTGTTAAATATTCCTTAATTTTGCCACAAATACAGTTTATCATTAATCTAAGCTCAGTCTTAAAAGATAGTGATTTGTTTTCTGTGATTACAAAAACAAGTGAATGGAGAATGTCCATGTATTTAAGCTGCTTAAGAATCGATACTGCAGTTGAAAGATGCGCCGAATCTCTTATTGAGTGAGAGCTGGGGAACCGATTTTTACTGGGGTGAAACCGATTTCGGTAGGGAATTTCCTTTTCCCGAATCCGTCAGCTAATCTCGTAAGCGCCGAAAGGGAATCCGGGTTTGGTATTATATTAACATAACCAGAGGGCTGCCTTTGGTTATTTTTATTTAATTCCCGGCCCTTTTCGTTATTACCATTCCTGTTCATGACAAATTATACGAGGAGTGATAACATGAGAGAAGCAGGGAACACGGATAATCTGTATCAATCTTTACTTAGAAGCAAAGAACTTAAAAAGGACACTCTCGCTTTCCTGGAATATGTAAAATCGTTGCCTGACATAGAAGAACAAGCTGCAGAAAGAAAGCGGAGAATATTGGAAGTTCTGGGTGGCACAGAGGAAGACTGGGCTAATTGGAAATGGCAGCTTAGGAACCGGATTAAAGATAGTATAGTTTTAGCCAAAATAATCGGTTTAAGTGACCTGGATAGAAAACGCGTAGATAAAGTGGGCAAACTTTATCGCTGGGCTATTTCTCCCTATTATCTAAGCTTGGTAACTGCGGATTATCAGGATAGTCCCATATATCGTCAGGCTGTTCCTGATATTAGAGAGTTGGCTTCGGGAGGCAGTCTGGATCCGATGAACGAAGCGATTACCTCACCAGCTCCCTGTGTGACCCGCAGGTACCCGGACCGTATGATTATCAATGTAACTAACCAGTGCGCAATGTACTGCCGTCACTGCCAGAGAAGACGCAATATTGGAGAAGTTGATCAGCATGCGTGCCTGGAGGATATTGGTATAGCGCTTAATTACGTTGCCCAAAACGAAGAAATCCGGGATGTGCTTATTACCGGAGGAGATGCCTTGCTGCTTGGCAATCGGACATTAGAATTTATCCTGGACAGGTTGCACAAGATTTCTCATGTCGAAATTAAGCGTATCGGAACCAGAATCCCGGTAACCATGCCACAGAGAATCACGCCGGAGCTGGTTGACATTATACGCAAGTACCCGCCGATCTTCATTAATACCCAATTCAATCATCCTCTTGAGGTAACTCCGGAGGCTAAATTAGCCTGTGATCGGCTCGCCGAGGGCGGAGCTGTGCTCGGCAATCAGACAGTTCTGCTGAGCGGGATTAATGATGAGCCTTTTATAATGCGAAAACTATGTCAAGAGTTATTGAAAATAAGGATCCATCCCTACTATATTTTTCATGCAAAAAATGTACAGGGGACTCGTCACTTTCAAACAAGTATTGCCCAGGGATTGAATATTATGGAGTCGTTACGCGGTCACACTTCCGGTCTGGCAATACCTACGTTCATCGTTAATGCTCCGGGCGGACTTGGCAAGATACCGATAATGCCCAATTACATCCGGAAAATGCAGCAAAATAAAGTTGTCTTGCGCACATGGGAGGGTAAAATTATACAAATAGAGGATCGTCAATAAACATAGCAGAGAAAGATAGCAGAGAAAGAAGCAAAAATACACGTAAAGGAGAATGGGATGAAGTGGCGAACTAATCTAACAGGATTAGAATAATTCCAATCGGGGGTTATAGGCTTGGAAAAGGAAAGGGGAGTTAAAAAACCAGTTGATTTCAACCGGTTGCGGGTAATCTTAGCGCTGGTACTTTTATGGGCATGCCTTTTAGTAGGGGGGTTCTGGTATGCCAGACAGTACATTGACCAAAAGGTCCTGGAAATTCAAGAAACTAATGCGTTAAACGTGCAGGATCTGGAGGAAAAAATGCAGTCTTTAAGCGCTGAAATGAAAATTATAAAGGAGTCTTTAACCCAGACGGATAAAGCTTTATCCAGCACCGGAACAACAAGCAAGGAAGTTAAAAAGCGTATTGAAGAAATGGACAATCAGTTGAAAGAACTGGAAAAAAGTCTTAGTGTTTTACAGGAATCCGGTAATGAGGATTATTAACATTTTTTTTATCAGCCTGCTGATTCCCTTATCCAGCTTATTGGGTGGTATTTACTATACCTTTCAAGGTTGTGCTAACATGATGCAAATCCCCCTGAAGGAGATAGTGTCGTCCACAGAACAGTTACAGCATGAAATTTTAAATATAGAGAAAGAGACTGGCTTCATAAAACTAAACGCTGTGGAACTGGAGCGTCTGCAACATGAGAATGAGTTAGTATTAAAAGAACTCACCCAGAAAACATGGTCACAAAAAAATATGTCTGATGAAATATATGAAAAGCTCATAATGGACCGGTTGGGGATGCCTATTGGCGAGTACAGTTCAGGCAGGGTGCAGATTGAAGTATTTGAACTTAAAGGTCTAGGTTACCGTGGTTATATTGCCAAGCTTAAATTATTTGATCCTGCTGTTTTTCAAATAGCTTTAGGCAAGGACACTCTTGGTGAAAGCGAGATTACCAGTGCTGCAGTTAAGCGGACCGGTGCGATATTGGGAATAAACGGTGGTGGTTTTTATAGCATTATGCAAGATAGGCGTCAATACATCCTGCCCATTGGCAATACCGTTATTAACGGCAAGTTAATTGGTGGGTTCAAACCTTCGCATAATGACCTGTTTTTTGCCGGAGTAGATTCAACAGGGGAACTGCTGGGTGATGTTTTTTATGAAAAAAATGAGTTGTTAAAGCTTAAACCAGTAGCCGGGGTTAGTTTTGTTCCTGCCTTAATCAAGAATCGCAAGCCATTACCTATCCCTGTTAAGTGGCGGAACCAGAAACAACCCAGGACTATTATCGGTGAATACGGCAATGACGATTTAATTTTAGCTGTTGTTGACGGGCGCCAAGCTGATTGGAGCAGTGGAGTTACTTTGGAAGACCTGCAGATTAAGTTGACTGAATTTGGTGTAATTGAGGCTTATAACCTGGATGGCGGTGGATCAAGTTCATTTGTATTCGAGGGTAATGTTTTAAATCGTCCTTCAGACGGCAAAGAGCGTCCTGTAGCCACAAACATTGTCATACTGCCTTAAAAAAATTTTTTGATTAGCCGGGAAAACGTCGTCAAAAAATGGTTGCACATGGAAATTTATTATGATATGATGATAACAAACATACTCATATAATATTATGAGTTGTCAGTATAAATATGTGATGAATAGAATATAATTCCTCTTTCGCTTAATTCTTTATCAAAGAAGCTGGGGAATCAGGTTTCGGGGTGAATCGATGAACGGGCAGAATATACAGTTGCCTGATCTCGTAGGGCTACTCTTTTAGTCCGAATCCGTCAGCTAACTTCGTAAGCGTGAAAAGGGAGGAAGAAGGCGGTCTGGTCTATAAACTAGGCGCTTATTTATTCTCTTTTTACCCCTGGACTATTTGTTCTGGGGTTTTATATTTACATCCATCAGGGTTCCTGATTTCCTGAGTTGTGCCTTGTTGGCGGAATAAAATTCATAGGAGGTCTAAACATGAGCGTAAAAGTAACTTCTCTTAGCGAAAGACAAAATAGAAACTGCTCGGATTGGCTCTGGCAAATGAAGTACAGGATTCAGTCAGTTGAACAACTAGCAGGGTACATTTACATAAATAAAGAGAAAAAACTGGAAATAAAGGAAGCCTGCGATTGCTTTCCCATGGCAATCACTCCTTATTATGCATCTTTAATTAATAAAGAGGATCCTTTTTGTCCTATCCGTTTGCAGTGCATACCCGATTCTCGTGAACTTATCAGGGGCTGCGGTGATATGGACGACCCCTTGCACGAGGATACTGATTCGCCTGTACCAGGGCTGACTCACCGCTATCCCGATCGGGTGCTGCTGCTTGTAACTAACGAATGCTCCATGTATTGCCGCTTTTGTACCAGGAAACGCAAGGTAGGCGACCAGAATAGATTTATCTCCGACCAGGATATAGATCGTGGCATTAACTATATTGCAGCTCACCCGGAAATACGCGATGTCCTGCTTTCGGGGGGAGACCCGTTTATTCTTTCTGACAACCATCTGGAACGAATCATCCGTATGGTTAGAGAAATTCCTCACGTACAGATAATTCGTATTGGAACCCGCACACCGGTAGTGATGCCGCAACGGATTACTGAGAAACTTGTCAAAATGCTTAAAAAATATCATCCTATCTGGGTAAATACCCACTTTAACCACCCGCGCGAATTTACACCGGAATCTATCCGGGCACTGGCTGTGCTGGCAGATGCCGGTATCCCTTTGGGTAACCAGACTGTGTTATTGAGGGGGATTAACGATTGCCCTGTAATAATTAAGAAACTTGTCCATCTCCTAGTGATAAACCGTGTACGTCCGTATTACTTGTACCAGTGTGATTTATCAAGGGGTATAGAGCATTTTCGTACTCCAGTTGCTAAAGGCATAGAAATAATGGAGGCTTTAATCGGCCACACTTCAGGGTTTTGCGTTCCTCATTATGTAGTAGATGCTCCAGGGGGAGGAGGCAAAATTCCGGTCTTGCCTCATTATCAGCTTTCAATAACCAATACCAAAACCGTACTGCGCAATTATGAAGGGGTCATTTGTGTCTACGAGGAACCAAAAATTTTTGAAACAGTCTGTCCTGCCACCTGTACATTGTGTAAGGAACGTAAGGTTAAGCATGAACCAGTGGGACTGCAAAAGCTATTTGATCCTCTTAATCAGATTGTCAGCCTGGTACCCGAGGGAAACCGGCGTAAAATCCGCAACAGCAAATCTAAAGGAGTAACTAATGTTTATTGAACCCAGGGATATAGAAAATATTGACCCGGATAGATATGAAATTGTAACCGGCGCTGATTTTAAGTGCAATATTTTAATTTCACCCTATAACCGAAGAATTACAATATACAAATTCAAACTTCTTCGGGATGAGAATGCTGGGAATATGATCCATAAGTTAATAGAAAAAGCTTCTGCAAACGGCCTGGATAAAATATGGACCAAATCAGACGCCAGATGGAAGCAGGCCTTGTTGAACGCTGGAATGAAGCTGGAAGCTTCTATTCAAGGATATTTTAAAGGTAATAGAACAGCTTTTATCCTTGCCCTGTTTCTTAGCCGCCGAAGGCAGGTTCCTTCAAATAACAGGAGTAGGGTACTGGTAGATAAATTGCTTTCCAGTTCTAAGCCCGGCATGGAAAAACGTAAACTACCTCCAGGAGTATCATTAAAATGGGGCCAGGAACAACATTGCCAGGCCCTTGCCAGGTTATATCGCAGAGTTTTTACTACCTATCCTTTCCCGGTATTTGATCCCTGCTATCTAAAGTCCATATTGGATAATGGCAGCGCCTACTATCTAACAGCCTGGTATCAAGAAGAACTAATAGCAGCTTCCTCTGCGGAAGTCAATTCTCCACAAAGAAATGCCGAGATGACAGACTTTGCCACTATACCTGAGTGGACTGGGCAGGGTCTTGCCGGTATTTTATTGTCACAAATGGAATCCAGGCTAGAAAATGAAGGTTTTAGATGCTTATACACCATTGCACGCAGCAGTTCAATTGGGATGAATAGTGTTTTCGCCAAAGCAGGATATAAATATGATGGTGTGTTAATAAATAATTGTAATATTGGTGAGGATTTTGAAGATATGAATGTATGGTCAAAAGTAATTTAATTTGAAAGAGATTTAAAACAAATTTGCATTTCTTAAGATATTTTTTGTAACTAATACTACAGCGATGAATATTAAAGCTCTTTGACAACATTAAATAGCGGCTTCGCCCAATACTTGAAGATTCCTCTTTCGGTGCGAGAGGCAGGCAACCATGTTGCGTTTCATGTAGTAGTTAACGTCCCTCAAGGTCTTTCGGATCAGTTTCTCATTGCCGGATAGGTCGGCAATAATCAGTTTCTGGGCCTGGGGCAGCGTCAGAATCGGTTCTCCGGTTTTTTTAAAGCGCTGTCGCACCTCCAATATGAATAGATGGGCGATCAACACAAACATGACGTGGCGGTGCCAGGCATTCCAGGAGCGGGCCTCGCAGTGGTCCATCCCGAGGTAGCTCTTGGTCTCCTCGAAGTACTGCTCGATCGGCCAGCGCAAGGTTGCCGCCCGATGCAATTCTTCCTTGGGTGTGTCGGCCGGAGCGTTGCCTTAGGAGCCGCGAGAAAATAACTTATTTTCAACGTCGTCCGGCCTTCTCCGGCTGCTTCTTCCGCCACGAGGACCTGGTGCCAGTTGCGCTTCAGCGGATAGACGAAGACCTGCATCAAGCGCTTGACATTTTTGCTTCACGATACATTCCGTTTCTGCAAAGGTACGGCTTGATCTATAGGTGGAGTATCATGCAGGCGGAATACGCAACCGATATTGTTTTTAAAAGACAGACTGATCTTACACCGCTATATGAAACATTGGTGCGTACAGCCATCCATTCCGTCAAACCGGAGAACATCGCCACCTTTCTGGGGCATAAACTCCACTGGAACTACCAAGGTGAAATTGGCAACAAATTCAACACAAGAATTTTCGGTACGAGAATCAAGCACCAGATGGGTGCGGTCTCCATCAAGATGTACGATAAGTTCGGGATCATCTTGCGGATTGAAACAACCACCAATGATGTTTCCCAGTTCCGGCGTAGGCGTGAAGTCCAACACTATGACGGAAGCAAGGAGAACAAGGTTGCCCCAATGAAGAAGACTATCTACAGTCTTCACATCCTGGCCCAGTTGCTCAAAGACTCTAATCGTCGCTATCTTGAATTTATCTCTTTGTTTGATGATCCCAGCGACGGAGTGAAAAAACTTATTAAGATCTCCGATCCTGTCAAAGAGAATGACAGAAGTTACAAGGGTTTCAATTTTTTCAGCCGGGACGATCAAAAACTCTTTGAAATCCTGGCGCGGGGTGAATTTAACATCAATGGTTTTCAAAACAAGATGATTCGTAAGTTCATCCCTGATTTTAGCCCTTCATCGATCACCAGGATCTTAAAGCGACTTTTACTCCATGGTCTCATTAAAAAAGTTGCGAGGTCCCGTAAATACTACCTCACAAAACTGGGGAAGGCTGTTATTACTACCGGATTAAAGACTCGTTCTCTTTTTGTAATTCCCAGTCTGGCTGGTTTAGAAGTCATTGCTATTTAGTTATTTTTCCACTTTGCGAAGATATTTGGATTTAACGGCCTAACCC
>DFZT01000046.1 GCA_002382755.1 Firmicutes bacterium UBA4049
TCGCTTTCTTGAAATAGCCTTCGGTTCCGCAAGGGAACTGCATTACCAGTTCGGCTTGGCCAGCCGCTTGGGTTATACAAATGAGTTGGATGTTCCCGAATGCGACTCGAAAATGGCGGAGACCGAGAAGGTTCTGAGCGCCTTGATTCGGTCAATGCGTGACTAACAGCCTACAGCCTACAGCCTACAGCCTAAACAACCTGAGTAGTAACGAATTTTTTCTAATAATACTATAAAAAAATGCAAAACGAAGTTGTTGCTGTTCTCTCCCATTTTTCAAATAAGCCGCAGTATTGGCCTCTGTTCCTTTTGAGAAGGAAAATACGGTTCTGCCGGCGAATAAAAATAATAAAGAGGATTGATTTGCCTGTATTGCAATAGAATAACAGGGGCTGGCTGCAGGCTATGGAAAGAACAAAATGAACAGGAAGTTAATAAGCAAGGAGGCTGGAATATGGGTTGGGCTGATTGGGAATTGGCGGAAGGGAACAACTTTAAGGACATTATTTATGAAAAAAAGTATCACCAGGAACTGGAGGGCGGGGTGGCAAGAATTACAATTAACCGTCCGCAAAAGCTGAACGCGCTGACAGCCGACACAATGGATGAGCTGTTCCATGCCTTTTATGAGGCAAACCATGACCAAACCGTTGGTGTAATTGTGCTTGCAGGTTCGGGAGACAAGGCGTTTTGTACTGGCGGGGATGTTGTATGGGAGGAAAAGGAACTGAGAACGCAGGTTTACTGGAGGTATCCTCCCCCCCAGATTATAAGGATGTCGAGAAAACCCGTTATTGCCGCCGTCAAGGGGTATTGTATGGGGATGGGCAACTGCCTGGCTTACTTCAGCGATTTTACAATTGCCGCCGAGAACGCTGTTTTTGCCCAGGGCGGGCCGCGTGTGGCCAACCCTGTCGACGGCTATGTCGTGGCTTATCTGGTCAGCGTAGTCGGGGCTAAAAAAGCACGTGAGATTTATATGCTCTGCCGGAGGTACACAGCTCAGGAAGCGCTTGAAATGAAATTGGTCAATACCGTAGTTCCCGTTGAAAAAATTGAGTCGGAAGTCGATAAATGGTGTGAAGAAATACTAGCCCTCAGCCCGGGATGCATAGAAGTACTGAAGGCCACTTTTGACATGGAAATAGACTATATGGCGGGTTCATACGGGCAACTTGCCAGATTGATGTTTCCAGACTGGTTTACCAGCCTGGAAGCAAAAGAAGGCCCGAGGGCATTCCTGGAAAAAAGGAAGCCGAATTTCTGGAAAATCCGCAAGGACGAGTTGAAAAACAAGGAAAAAAGCAACCTGTAAATCTATCTGCGGACGGGCAGGGCCATTTGCGCCCCGCCAGTTGTTGAAATTATTCTACGGGATGTTCTAAAATAATATTGATTTAGAGGTCCTTTTCGTTTCTTGAAATCTGTTTTATTTTTTAGATCAGGGAAGGACGGAGAGTTTTTTGGCTATAAATGAATTAGCCCGGCAGGTAAAAGAAGCGTCTATTGATTTAGCGGCCATGAGCGCTGATCAGAAAAACAGGGCTTTAGCTAAAATTGCCGAAGCTTTAACAGAACACCGGGATGAAATCATCGGAGCTAACCGGGAGGACTTAACCAGAAGCGAGAGTGAACAGCTTTCCGAACCGCTCTTAAAAAGGCTTAAGTTCGATGAAGCAAAGATCAGCGATGTGGTTGAGGGAATCCACAGCCTGATCAATCTGGAAGACCCTATTGGAATAACACTGCTTTCAACAGAAATGGACGAAGGCCTGGAACTGTACAGAACTACCTGTCCAATAGGAGTAATCGGTGTTATTTTTGAGTCCAGGCCGGATGCTTTAGTGCAGATTTCCACACTTTGCCTGAAAAGCGGAAACGGGGTGCTGCTGAAAGGGGGTTCGGAGTCGAAAGAAACCAACCGGATCCTCGCCGATGTTATTTCAAAAGCTACGGAAGAAGAGGGTATTCCCGGCAACTGGATAAAACTTCTGGAGACAAGATCTGATGTTAACGAGATGCTCAAGCTGGACGAGTATATAAACTTGATTATTCCCAGGGGTTCGAACGAATTTGTCAGATACATCATGGATAATTCTAGAATCTCCGTTCTAGGGCATGCTGACGGTATCTGCCACTGTTATGTCGATGATGAATTCGACATGGAAATGGCGGTAAAGGTTATACTGGATTCCAAAACACAGTATGTCGCGGTGTGCAATGCGGCGGAAACATTGCTGGTTAGCCAAAAAGCCGCTCCGGAGCTTTTGCCGGTTCTCAAGGAAGCCCTGGAGCAAAAAAAGGTTGAACTGTTTGGCTGCCCGAAAACCCGCGCAATTATAGACATTGCCGAAGCTACCGAGAAAGACTGGAAAACCGAATATCTTGATTATAAGTTGTCGGTAAGGGTAGTCGAAAATATCGACGAGGCGATTAATCATATCAATTATTATGGGTCCGGTCACACGGACAGTATCATTACGGCCAACAGGGAAAATGCAGCCAGGTTTATGGCCCTGGTTGATTCAGGCAATGTTTTTTGGAACTGTTCAACCCGCTTTAGCGACGGCTTTCGCTACGGGTTTGGCGCAGAGGTTGGGATAAGCACAAGCAAAATCCATGCCAGGGGACCGGTCGGCTTGGAGGGGCTGGTAATCTACAAATATAAACTGATTGGAAACGGCCAAATTGTTGCGGAGTACGCAAACAAAGAAAAAACGTTTAAGCACAGAAAATTGAATAAACAATGCCCTTTATGAAGCCGTTATATTAAGGAGCTAATCAAAATGTTGTGAGTCAGGTTTTTCCTGACTCACATTTATTAAAAGGGGAAAAGGGAATAACCAGTTTCCCCAAAAAGTTTTTTGCGTCAGGCTTTTTCAATAACACCACAGGCCAGCCTTTTTCCGGAATTTCCCGCCGGCTGGGTTCTGTAATCATCGGGATTTTCGTGAATAATAACTGATTTTTCCACTATCTGATCTGGTTTGAAAGCGTTTGTATAAAAGCACATTTTTGAGTAGCCGTTATTTGAGAAGAGAACGGGAAAATCCCCGGCATGGTTTCCATGGGTCTGGTTGGTCGGGTTCCAATGTTCACCCGCAGCCTGGAACGGATTTTGCGGATCTCCAACCTCGCAGTTGCCGAACTCGTGAATGTGAAATCCATGCGGGCCCACCGGAGACTGGCCTCCGTTCGCGGGCTGATAGGGAGGCAATCCGTTTACTTCCACGCACACCCAGGTTCCGCTTTGGAGATTTTGAAATTGCACCGTGCCGTTAATCTGCGGCCTGAGCGGCCCGCCTTTGATTCTGGCAATAACCCCTGTATTAGCCGCCGCATTTTCATTAGCAGGAGGGTCGTTTTTCATAGGAAGACAAATTGTCTGTCCGATTTGCAGGTTATTGCTGTCCACTCCCGGATTGGATTCAAGAATTTTTCCTACAGAAGTATTATATTGTTGAGCCAGTTTAAAAAATGTATCCCCTTGTTTTATTATATAAGGAGATGTTCCTGAAGGACATTTCCCGGCCATCATGATCACCTCTTTATTAAGCTGCAATATAATATTCATAAAAATGCCAGACTGTTCTCCTGTTTCCACATTTTCCACATTTTTATTATTGTTCTTTTGTTAACTGGTCAGTAAAAAGTATTTTCTTCAAAGCCCTCAAAGTGTAAAAAGTTTTTATGCAGAAAAGGACAGGCTTGAAAAATTGGGAGACAAACAGCTTTTCTCTGAGTTCCTGCCTTATGCAATCGCGCTTGACATAACGAACAACTGGGCCGAGGCATTTGAGGGTATCTGCCAGGAAAAACCTGACTGGTATGTTCCGCATGGCGGAATTGGAGTGTTTCATCCATACATGTTCAGCACGGCAGTAAGCTCTATGGCAGCAAGTGTTGGATCGGCCATGTTCTTAGCTCCCAGAGGAAGCGGTTCAGAGAGCGGCGGCTTTGGCGGCGGCTTTTCCGGCGGCGGTTTTGGAGGCGGCGGGGGAAGAAGCTGGTAAAAACTAGACGAGCAATTCTATAATATCTTTATCCCGGATTATATATTCCTTGGGTACGCTCTGACCGGGAAAGCTGGCGGAACCCCGGATTCGCGCGCCCGCTTAGAAACCTCCAGTTGCCAGTCTAATAATAATTGTCTTTATCCCATCTAGAGGAGCTTTAAAGCTGGCTGCTCACTAATGAATTGCCTTTTTCTTAAACCTGCCCCCGTAAATTTCATGAACGTGACTTATCGTCACAAATGCATTTTGGTCAATTTCTTTACAATCGCTTTTGACTTGGAGATTTCAAGACGCGTTATAATTGAATATTAAATATTTTTAGGTTCGCCTGAATAACCACCTTTCCCCTCCAGGATTGTAGCTCTCCTGCCTAAGCGGGCTATGATCACTTCAGCTATTTCCTAAAACAATCCCGCCAAAAACTGAGGCCAGCGGAAGGTCCTGCGTTACCGCCGTAACCGTTATACAACAAAATAATCAGTTTTTCGCACCTTAACCCCTTTATAAAAGCAGGGTGGAAGTATTGGAGCAATATGGAAATCTTTTTAAGATAAAAAAAGGGGCTTTAAAAACCCTCTCTTAGATCAAAATTCCTTTTGCAATTCGATGAGGAGTCCGCCCCCGGACTCTTTAAGCGCCTATCATCCGCCGGGCGCGCTGGTAGTGGGGCTGATGTTAATAACTTTACGCTTGCTTGCCTGCTGCTCGACTTCAGTGCTTTTACAGGAAGGGCAGGTTACTTGTCTTTCCTTATCGGATACAAGATCTTTAAAGGTATGTCCGCAATTCCCGCATTTAAAAGTATAAACTGGCATTTCCCACACCTCGCTTTCTTAAATTATTTATAAAAAAATAAGAGGAATAAATAAATTCTAAAAAAGTTTTTTACCTCCATAGAGAGCATTTTTACTATAGCTCATCCCGGGGATCCTTCACTGTTTTATTTGAGTTAATCAACCATGAATGCTGAAAAATTTCGGTCACTGTAAAAAGCAGCGCTGTAAATATTGCTCCCGCGAAACTTATACTCAGTCCCTTCATAAAAAATTGAACGATAAATATGATCAGGGTGGCGGCAACAAAATCAATTGCCGTGCTAATCCACAATGCCCCAGGTTTTAAAATATAGAGTTCCATTGTATGTGCGGCTGCCGCAAGGATAAGCCCGATTATAACTGGTTGATAAAGCGCTGTAAAACTCACTTGCCTGAAAAAAACACCCGCAATGTAGACTATCAAGGGGCAGACGATAATTTTTACTAAGAAACCCGACATAAAAAAAGATCTCCTTTTTGAAAATATAATTTTCCGTTTACGAGATCTTTATGCTGTTTATTAAGGATTATAAAAAGAAGGTTAGTAAAATAAATGAACTTTTTCCTTGATACAAGTTAATGTCCAATGAAGAGATTTTTATTCAACAAGTGACTGCTGGTAGGCAAGTTCATCAATAGCTTTGACGTAAGCCTCATTCAGATTTTTTCCGATGCGGACTAAAAGCATATTAGCGGCATGTTCCAGTATTTCCGGATCATCGGTGTGCTTCCGCTTAAAACCTATACGGACATACATTTTAGTGAGCATTTTTCTGTAATTCCAGAAGTTAAGCTTGGTTCCCTTTAAATCCCAGTGTTGATGGAATTCGTTGATTATTACAACATAATCTTCCATTACTTCATTTTTAAACGCTTCCTGAAGAAGAGCTGTGGCAATTCCCTTGCGCTGCCACTGTCTGCTTACTTCAATAGCGCCAAGTTCGAGAACGCGGGGGTGTCTGCTCCATCGGGAATACCGGCTGGGGTAATGGAAATTAAGGTACCCGATAATCGTCTGCCCTTGCCTGGCAATATAGACCAGCCCCTCCGGCAAGTCGGCTACAATCATTAATGCCTCCTTTTGACGGGTCGGGTTTCTAAAATTGCTTAAATTTTCATCAATCGTCAAGGAGGCGATATATTCTCTTTCTACAGGGCCTTCAATAGCTACCGGACCTCCGGGTGTATCAAATTCTATTTTATTCTTAAATTCAGCTGCCAAATATAATCACCACTCTTTATTATATCAAGTTTAACCTATTATTAAATAGAAATATTCTGAAGAATCCTCTTAAATCCTTCTTTTTTCGAAAATATTTTTAAAAGTGACGGATTAATCAGACAGTATTCCAAACCGCAGCCCGGTTTTTTCATGGAGACAGATTAATAAAACAGCCCTGAAAAAGATTTATTAAGCCATTTTTAATATGCAAAAGGGGTTCTTTTGCTTCATTTCCTTGCGTTGCCTAAAAGTTTATGTTAAAATACTTCCGGTGTTAAATACACACGCCTTTTGGATTTCCGGCAAGGTTGCCCCTTAAGCAGGGGGTTTGCCAGTAAAGATGACAGCGGCGGAGGTTAAAAACCATAGGGGGGAGGTGGACTATTGGCTATAATTTCAATGAAGCAGCTCTTGGAGGCAGGAGTGCACTTCGGTCATCAAACAAGGCGATGGAATCCTAAGATGGCTCCGTATATTTTTACAGACCGGAACGGCATCTATATTATAGATTTACAGAAGACGGTAAAAAAAATAGAAGAAGCTTATAATTATGTAAAACAAGTTGCTGCAGACGGAGGAACTCTTCTTTTTGTGGGAACCAAAAAACAGGCGCAGGATGCGGTTAAAGAAGAGGCTGACAGATGCGGCATGTTTTATGTTAATCAGCGCTGGTTAGGCGGTATGCTGACCAACTTTCAGACAATCCGCGCCCGCATAGACCGTTTGCGCGAATTGGAGCAGATGGAAAATGACAATACCCTTGGATTGCTGCCCAAAAAAGAAGTTGCAGGCCTGATGCGGGAAAAAGAGAAGCTGCAGAAATCTGTTGGTGGTATTAAAGGTATGAAAAAGCCGCCCGACGCAATTTTCGTGATTGATCCCCGCAAAGAGAGAATTGCGATGGCAGAAGCGCGTAAATTGGAAATACCCATTGTGGCAGTTGTGGATACAAACTGTGATCCGGAAGAAGTGGATTATGTTATTCCGGGGAATGATGACGCTATCCGTGCAGTCCGGTTATTGACCAGCAAAATGGCGGACGCCTATTTGGAAGGCAAACAAGGGGAGCAACTGGCAGAAGCGCTTTAATTCGGTATCAGTATGTTTTTTTGGGCGGGAGGGATCTCCTGCGTTTTACTATAAAGGGTTTTTATTTAAGGGCAATGGATAAAATACTTAGTTGAAAAAGGAAATATATGACAATAATTTGCTGTTTAACAAGGGAGGATTTATAAGGGGACTATGGCTGAAGTAACTGCAGCAATGGTTAAAGAGTTGCGTGAGCGTACAGGTTCGGGAATGATGGATTGTAAAAGGGCGTTAAGTGAAGTTGGTTGCGATATGGAGAAAGCCATTGATTACCTTCGGGAAAAAGGCCTGGCCGCTGCTTCAAAGAAGGCGGGCCGGGTAGCCGGTGAAGGGTTGATCGGTTCATACATCCACTTGGCAGGCCGGATAGGTGTTTTGATAGAAGTAAACTGTGAAACTGATTTTGTAGCGAAAACCGATGACTTCCGATCCCTTGTACATGAACTTTCGATGCAGGTAGCTGCAGCCAGGCCGGAATTCGTCCGAAGAGAGGACGTGCCGGAAGAGAAAGTCCAAAAAGAGAGGGATATCCTGGCGGCGCAGGTTAAAGATGAGGGTAAACCTGAAAAGATTATCCAAAAGATTGTAGACGGCCGGTTGGAAAAGTTTTTTAAGGAAAACTGCCTTCTTGAGCAGACTTTTATTAAAAATCCCGATCTTACTGTGCAGCAGGTTCTAAACGAAAGAATTATGCGGCTGGGGGAAAATATTGTCGTAAGAAGATTTGCCCGTTTTGAACTTGGTGAGGGCTAAATCCGGACCAATTTGGAAAAGGGGGATAACCCTGCATTATGTCAAATTCGGGTATTCCCAAATATAAGCGTGTTATCCTGAAGCTAAGCGGAGAAGCCCTGGCAGGTACCCTTGGCTTTGGAATAGATCCATATGTTGTCAAGTTGATTGCCGGCCAAATTCAGGAAGTAGTTCAGTTGGATATACAGATGGCGGTTGTCGTCGGCGGCGGTAATATCTGGAGAGGTATTGCCGGAAGCGCAAAGGGGATGGACAGGGCAGCGGCTGATTATATGGGAATGCTTGCTACTGTGATCAATTCACTTGCTTTAATGGATGCGCTTGAAAAAAAGGGAGTGAATAGCCGCGTTCAGTCAGCTATAGAAATGCGTGAGGTGGCCGAACCGTATATACGCCGCAGGGCTATCCGGCATCTGGAGAAAGGCCGGGTGGTTATTTTTGCGGGAGGCACCGGCAACCCCTACTTTTCTACTGATACCACCGCCGCCCTTCGTGCAGCGGAAATTGAGGCGGAAGTCATTTTAATGGCCAAAAGGGTAAGCGGAGTTTATGATGATGATCCTTTAAAAAATCCGCTGGCTAAACGATTTGAGCGGTTGACGTACATTGACGTGCTCAACAAGGGTCTTGCCGTAATGGATGCCACAGCAACTTCACTGTGTATGGACAACAGTATTCCGATAGTAGTTTTTAATTTAAATGAAGTTGGAAATATAAAAAGAGCTGTTTTAGGCGAGAATATAGGCACCTATGTTGGAGGTGTTTCTATTGAGTAATCCATTCGTTGAGGAATCAGAATCCAATATGAAAAAAAGCATTGAGGTGATTAAAAAGGAATTTGCCTCACTGCGGGCTGGGAGAGCAACACCGGCGCTGCTGGATAAAATCATGGTATCCTATTATGGCAGCCTGATGCCTGTTAATCAGCTTGCCAGTATTACCGCGCCGGAAGCCAGGCTTTTAATCATTCAGCCCTGGGATAAAGCAGCGCTGCCTGATATTGAAAAGGCAATCATGAAATCAGACCTGGGGATAAACCCAAACAGCGACGGAACTATAATCAGGTTGGCTATTCCTCAGTTAACTCAGCAAAGAAGGTTGGAACTGGTAAAACTGCTTAAAAAGAAAGCCGAGGAAGGCAAGGTGGCGGTCCGGAATATCCGCCGGGAGACAAATGACCTTTTAAAACAAGAGCAAAAAGACGGAGATATTTCTGAGGATGATCTGCGCCGTTTACAAGACGAAGTACAAAAGCAAACAGATAAATACATCAAAGAAATTGATGCCTTGGTCAAGCTTAAGGAGCAGGAGATTATGCAGGTATGAAGCAGCCTGATGTTTTAGCTTTGGAAATTGAACAGGCCAGGGCTGTCTGCGAAAAAGAGGGTTTGGAGGTTGAAATAGTTTTAACAAAGCCACCTTCAGGAAATCCGGATGGTTTATTGAGGGTAGTTCGCAGTAAGTTTATCAATGAAAACAAAATAATGCTTACTGTAGCTTACCAGAATTGGAGAAAGGGGGTGAAGACAGGTGGCTTATCGAATTACAGATGAATGCCTGGGTTGTGGAACCTGCCTGGAATCTTGTCCAAACGAAGCAATAATTGAGGGTGAAATATATGTAATTGATCAAGAAAAGTGTTCAGAATGTGGTACCTGCTTGGAATCATGTCCGACAGAGGCGATTGTAGAGGAGTAAAGAAAGAGGAGAGAAAACTTTAAAACCCCCTCTTTTTATTAGAGGGGGTTGCATTTATTCATTTTAGACCCAACCGGCCATGGGCGGGAGGCGCGGGTTTGATGCTGAAAAACATGGCAGATACTATTCTAAGCATATTTTTTAAAAGAAGAGCTACCCCTGATGAAAAGTATTACCTGTCTATCCTGGATAGGAGCTGCTTACCCAAACATATAGCAATTATTATGGACGGAAACGGACGGTGGGCGCAAAGGCGCGGTTTGCCCCGAAGCATGGGCCATAGGGCAGGCGTGGAGTCGCTGCGCGATATAGTTAAACTTTGCGCCGAGTTGAAGATTCACATTCTTACCGTTTATGCCTTCTCCACCGAAAACTGGAAAAGGCCTCAGGAAGAGGTCAACACGCTCATGGAATTATTGGTAGAGTACCTTCAAAAAGAGATAGACGAACTTTGTGACAATGATATACGCGTTATGGCAATCGGGCATATTGAAGATCTGCCTGAAAAAGCTAAAACATGTGTGGAGTTTGCCCGGGAACGAAGCCATAATAACAATGGTTTGACGTTAAACCTTGCGCTTAATTACGGCGGCCGCAATGAGATAGTTGAAGCTTTGCGCGCCATCAGCCAAAAAATATGCCGGGGTGAGTTTAACCCCGGGGATATTAACGAAGCTCTAATTTCCTCAAATCTTTTTACATCCGGGCAGCCTGATCCCGATTTATTGATCAGGCCTTCCGGAGACTACAGGATAAGTAATTTTTTACTCTGGCAGATTGCATATACTGAATTTTGGCTTACTCCCATACTTTGGCCGGACTTTCGCCGGATCCATCTTTTACAGGCCCTTATAGATTATCAGAGGAGGGAGCGGCGTTTTGGCGGATTATCATAGAACAGGTGAAAAAAAGCTATGACCAGGGTCATAAGTTCATTAATAGCTGTTCCTTTAGTAATGATATTGGCCTGGCAGGGCGGGTTGTTTCTGATCGCCCTTTGCGCGCTGGCAATGTTTTTGGCAATGCTGGAATTCAGGAGGATGCTGAGCCGCCTTGATTTGAATGTTCCTTTTTTCCTAATGGCGGCAGGGGTCATTCTCCTTTTGGGGAGTGTCTATTTTTATGGCGATACAGGGCTGGCAGGCGCGCTTGTGTCGGTTATCTTTATATTCTTATGCTGGTTTATGTTCTTTTACCCGGGTTGTTCGCTCCAGGAAGTATCCACAGGCCTGCTTTCCACTCTTTATATCGGTCTTATAGTTTATGTTTATCTTCTTCGCACTCTCCCCAACGGTTGGATTTGGATCGCCCTTATGCTTTTTGGTACCTGGGTTAACGATACAATGGCCTTTCTGATCGGAAAAAATTTTGGAAAGCGCCCCTTATTTCCTGCTTTAAGTCCCGGGAAAACTATTGAAGGATCAGTCGGCGGCATGCTGGGCAGTATGATTGTGGTCTTTGTTTTTAAATATATTTATCCATTTTTACCATTGCTCCATCTTGTTTTATTGGGGCTGTTTTTGGGCATTGTAGCACAGGTAGGCGATTTGGTGGAATCAGGCATCAAGAGGCAGGCTGGAGTTAAGGACGCAGGAACTTTTTTCCCCGGTCATGGAGGTATGTTGGATCGAGTGGATAGCATTTTGTTTACCTCTCCCTTAGTATACTATTATGTACAAAAGTTGATTGTGGGATAGAGGTGGAGCGGGTGCCCCGGTATTTAAAGTTGTCGGCGGCGACAGCAACACTTTTATTATTGTACCTGGCCTGGAAGTATGTTGTTCCGGAAATAATGGTGATTATAAAATTTATCTTTGTTTTATTAACGCCATTTATCCTTGCTGTAATCCTGGCCGTCATTATAGAGCCATTTGTCAAGTTCCTGAACGAAAAGGCAAGATTAATCAGGCCGCTGGCTATAGGCGTGGCAATAATTGTGCTAGTTGGCGGGATTGGCTCCCTGCTGACGGTTCTTATATTCAGGCTTGTCAAGGAATTAAGCGACTTATCCGTTTCACTTCCGAAATATGTTAATCCTGTACAGGATTATATAAACCATTTGATTGAGCAGGGTAAAATTTTCTATTTTCAGCTTCCGCCGGCGGTTACCGACAGTTTCCAAGAAAGAGTAGGCGATATTACCGGCTGGCTGTCCGATCTGGCCAGTTCACTTGCAAATTCATTGCTGCATATTGTGACAGCACTGCCCGGCGCAGTAATGATTGCGGTGGTCGCCCTAATCGCCACATTCTTTATCAGCCGTGATAAAAAGGTTATCGTCCAGTTCTGGTTAAAATACATACCTGCTCCTTGGGGAACGCGGACGATAACGATGAGCCGGGAAGCAATCAACGCTTTCCTTGGTTATCTGAAAGCCCAGTTTGTCTTAATTTCCCTGACGACTATTCAAAGTATTGTCGGGCTGCAATTAATCGGCGCGGACTATGCGTTGACGATGGGTTTGTTAATCGGTTTTTTCGATTTAATACCTGTTCTGGGTCCTGCTTCTATTTATCTCCCCTGGGCAATCTGGTCCTTTATCAGCGGGCATACTTCATTTGCGATAAAACTATTGTTTATCTACGCCCTTGTCTGGGGAGTGCGCCAGGTCCTGGAAGCAAGAGTAGTTGCCCAGAGTCTGGGGCTTCATCCTCTTGCTGTCCTGCTGGCTATGTACGCCGGCCTAAAAGCGCTTGGCACGGCTGGCCTGATTGCAGGTCCGATCCTGCTGATTGTAATCCAGGCTGCCGTGAAAGTATATTTCACCAGCAGAGACAAGTAAAAAGGGGTTTTAAAACATGAAAAAAATTTCTATAATCGGGAGTACGGGTTCCATTGGCCGGCAGACGCTGTCAGTAATTCGCCAGTTCCCGTCGGAATTCCAGGTTGTCGGGCTGGCTGCGGGAAGCAGCTGGAGCATTATCCTTGATCAAATCCGGGAGTTTCATCCAGAAATAGTATCTATGGCTCAAGAAAAAGAAACCGAGGAAATTTCCCGGAACCTTGAGCGGGACTTTCTGCCGGATTTGTGCTGGGGGGAGCAGGGTTTAATCAGCGCGGCGGCGGATACACAGGCGGATATTGTGGTTATAGCTGTGCCCGGTATCGCCGGCCTCATCCCTACACTGGCGGCAATCAAGGCGGGTAAGGACATCGCCCTGGCAAACAAAGAAACCCTTGTGACAGCGGGAGGGCTGGTCATGGAGATGGCGGCCCGGGGGAATGTAAATATCTTGCCGCTGGACAGCGAGCATTCGGCAATCTGGCAGTGTTTGGACGGTGTTCCCAAGGATGAAATCGCCCGGCTACTTTTAACTGCCTCGGGTGGCCCATTTCGCTCAGGCCCGGCCGATTTATCGGTTGTAACCGTAGAAATGGCGCTTAATCACCCGAACTGGAAGATGGGGCGCAAGGTAACTATTGATTCGGCCACTTTGATGAACAAGGGCCTGGAAATTATTGAAGCCAGATGGTTGTTCGACTTGAATTATGATAGGATAAAAGTGTTAATTCATCCTCAAAGTATCGTTCATTCCATGGTCGAATTTATCGACGGTTCAACTCTGGCCCAGCTGGGAGCGCCGGATATGCGGATACCCATTCAGTACGCGCTTACTTATCCTTCACGCTGGTTTAATGAGCTGCCAAGAATAAACTGGGATATTGTTGGGGATTTAACTTTCGAAAGCCCGGATTTGAAACGCTTTCGCTGTCTTTCCCTGGCTATTGAAGCCTGCCGGGAGGGAGGCACAATGCCGGTGGTTTTAAATGCCGCAAATGAGATTGCAGTTGAGTATTTTTTAGCCAAAAAGGTAGGGTTTAATCGTATTCCGGAAATTATTGACGAGGTTATGGATAAGCACCAGGTTAGGGAGTATACTGACATTAACGATATTTTTGCCGCCGACAGATGGGCCCGGCAGCAGGTGAGGGAGATTGTCAAGTGTTAGCAATACAAACAATTTTGGCTACCGTTGTTATTTTCGGGTTGATGATTATATTTCATGAGTTCGGTCATTTTATAGTTGCCAAGCGGGTGGGCATAAAAGTTCAGGAGTTTAGTATCGGGTTTGGCTTGAAGCTGGCCAGTTTTGTAAAAGGCGAAACCACATACAACCTGAGGCTGTTTCCGATAGGCGGTTTTGTACGAATGGCCGGTATGGAGCAGGATGATGAAGCTTCGGTTGACGATGAAAGGTCTTTTAATAAGAAGACTATCCTTCAGCGTGTTGCGGTTATCTCGGCCGGTTCGCTGATGAATTTTGTGCTCGGTGTTCTTTTGTTTGCAGTAATATTTATTTACTCCGGGTTTCCGATGCCCAGCACCACTGTGGAAAAGCTTGTCCCCGGCGGGCCTGCGGAATTGGCCGGCTTAAAGGCCGGTGACAAAATTGTTGCGATTGACAAGGAACAGGTCAATAAATGGGAGAAGATGTCTGAAATTATCAACACCCATCCTGACCAGGTTGTTGCAGTAACTGTGGAGCGCTCCGGGAAGCAGCAAAAGATACTTGTTCTAACCAGCCGTGATGAAAAAGGCCAGGGCAAGATGGGCATCTACCCCGCTTTCCAAAATCAACGCCTGGATCCTTTTAGTTCCCTTGTCAAAGGGGCGGAATACACGGGACGGCTTGTTATTTTGATAATAGATTTGATTGGCCAGATGATTATAGGCAAATTACCCGCTGATCTCGGCGGGCCGGTCAGAATTGTTTACGAAATTAAAAATGCGGTCGGTTTCGGCATTTCCAACCTGCTGCAGCTGGCTGCGTTTTTGAGTATAAATTTGGGACTGTTCAATCTTTTCCCCATTCCTGCTTTAGACGGCAGCAGAGTAATGTTTTTAATCGTAGAATGGCTTCGCGGCCGGCCGGTTGATCCAGTAAAGGAAAATTTCGTCCACCTGATTGGGTTTGGACTTCTGCTGCTATTATTTGTGTTTGTCACTTATAATGATGTGCTGCAGTTAATCCAAAAGTAATTATCGCGATCAGGTTTTAGAATTGCAGGAAAGGGATTTTTCTATGGAACGAAAAAGAACCCGGCCTGTCTGGCTTGGAACAGCTCAGGTTGGGGGCGGGGCTCCAATTTCCGTCCAGTCTATGACCAATACTGATACCAGGGACATCGCCGCTACTGTGGAACAAATTAATAAGTTGGCTCTTGCAGGTTGTGAGATTGTCCGGGTTGCCGTACCTGATCTGGAAGCGGCGGGGGCTTTATCTTTAATAAAAGCCCGGATAAATGTTCCGCTGGTTGCAGACATTCATTTTGATTACCGCCTTGCCCTTGCCGCTCTTGACAAAGGCGTTGACGGACTGCGTATCAATCCGGGAAATATCGGCGGCAGGGAAGGGGTCTTTAAAATTGCCGCGGCAGCCGGGGAAAGAAAAGTTCCGGTAAGGATCGGAGTAAACGCCGGTTCACTTGAAAAAGATCTGCTGGATAAAGGCAAGCCTACAGCCTCAGCTCTTGTGGAAAGTGCCTTGCGGGCGGTTCGCCTGTTTGAGGAAGTGGGATTTTTTGATCTTAAGGTGTCTGTTAAGTCATCAGACGTACCGATGATGCTGGAGGCTTATCAGATGCTCGCTGAAAAAACGGACTACCCGCTTCACCTGGGAGTAACGGAGGCCGGTACGCTGCGTTCCGGCGCCGTAAAATCCGCCGTTGGTATTGGAATTCTTTTGTCGAAGGGAATAGGTGATACGATCAGGGTGTCTTTGACGGGAAACCCGCTTGATGAAGTAAGAGTTGGTTATGATATCTTAAAGTCTCTCGGTTTACGCAAAAGGGGTATTGAGCTTGTCTCATGCCCGACCTGTGCGCGAACTCAGATCGACATAATCAAAATAGCCGGTGAAGTTGAAGAAAAGCTGGAAGGAATCACCGCTCCGTTAAAGATAGCGGTGATGGGATGCGTTGTAAACGGCCCGCTGGAAGCTAAAAATGCTGATCTTGGTGTGGCCGGAGGAAAGGGAACCGGTTTGATTTTTAGGCAGGGAAAGGTCATCAGGTCGGTTAAGGAGAAAGATCTTGTCAGCGAGCTTGTACGGGAAGCGGAAGAGATGGCGGCGCAAACAGCCGCTAAAACCTGAGAACACGGAAATATCTTAAAAAACTTAACTTCAGAAAACAAATAGCAATCTTTACCGGGGTGATCAAAAATGAGAGTTTCTCAACTGCTGCTGCCCACATTGCGCGAGGCGCCGGCCGAGGCCGAAATAACCAGCCATCAGCTGTTATTAAGGGCGGGTTTTATACGCAAGTCCGCAGCAGGGATATATACCTTACTGCCGCTGGGATTAAAAGTTATTCAGAAAATTGAGGCGATTGTAAGGGAAGAGATGAACATAGAGGGCGCTCAGGAGATTATCATGCCGATTATTCAGCCTTCCGAGCTTTGGCGGGAATCGGGACGTTGGGATGTTTACGGTCCGGAACTATTCCGCCTGGAAGACCGGCACGGAAGGGTATTTTGCCTTGGGCCCACCCATGAGGAAATAATCACAGACTTAATCCGCAACGAGGTTAAATCGTACAGGCAGCTTCCCCTCCTGATTTACCAGATCCAGAATAAGTACCGGGATGAACGCAGACCACGGTTTGGATTAATCCGCGGGCGCGAGTTTATTATGAAAGACCTTTACTCTTTTGATCGCGACGAAGCCGGACTGGAGGTCAGCTATCAGAAAATGTTTGACGCATACACACGAATTTTTAAACGCTGCGGCCTTTATTTCCGCCCGGTGGAAGCTGATTCGGGCGCAATCGGGGGCAGCGATACGCACGAGTTTATGGTCCTGGCTGAAACAGGAGAAGCACTGCTGGTTTTCTGCAGCCGGCTATCCTGCGGTTATGCCGCCAATGTAGAAAGAGCGGTATCACCTGTGAAGAAGAGAGTTGATTTCAAAGAACCCTGCCTGCTGGAGGAAGTGGCTACTCCGGGGAAGCGGACTGTCGAGGAAGTTACTTTATTTTTGGGTGTTGAGCCTAAAAAATTGATTAAGACCTTACTTTATGAAACAGAGGCCGGGTATGTGGCGGCTCTTGTAAGAGGCGACCGTATTGTCAATCAGGTGAAGCTGCAAAAGGAGCTTAATGTGCGCAGGTGTGATCTTGCCGACGCAGAAACAGTGGAAAGGCTAACCGGCGCAAAGGTCGGCTTCGCGGGGCCGGTGGGTTTAAAAGGCGTGAGGCTGCTTGCTGATTTGGAAGTTATGGAGATGGCCGACGCTGTTTCAGGAGCGAATAAAGACGACGCGCATTTTATAAACGTAAATCCGGGGCGTGATTTTAACCCGGATCAGGTTGCCGGCCTGCGCCAGGTACAGGCGGGCGATCCCTGTCCAATCTGCGGTTCCGCTTTGGAAGAAGCAAGGGGGATTGAAGTCGGGCAGGTTTTCAAGCTGGGTTACAAGTACAGCAAAGCCCTTGGAGCCAATTATCTTGACGAAAAGGGCGCCAGTATTCCCATCTGCATGGGAAGTTACGGTATCGGCGTAACGCGTACCATGGCTGCGTCAGTCGAGCAAAACCATGATCAAAACGGAATTATCTGGCCTGTCAGCATTGCGCCTTATCAGGCGCTGGTTGTTCCCGTAAACACCAGGGAAAGTGAGCAGTTTATACTGGCGGAAAAGGTTTATGAATTGCTTTTAAACGCAGGTGTGGAAGCGGTCCTGGACGACCGTCCGGAAAGGGCCGGTGTTAAATTTAAAGACGCCGATTTGATTGGATATCCTTTGCGACTGGTTATTGGCAAGCAGGCGGTGGAAAGCAGCAATATAGAAGTGTTTCAACGTAAAAACGGTCAGATTGTTACCGTTCCTTTAGAACAAATAGTTGGCTTTGTGAGAGAATATTGCAGCCAAATCTAGTAGGATGGAGAAAAATATGTTGAAACGGGTTCTCATTTTGTCAGTCTCAATCGGAGAAGGCCACATGCGGGCGGCGACGGCCATCAAAGAGGCAATTTTGAAAAGGGATCGTTATACAGAAGTTAATATACTCGATACGTTTCGTTCTACAAATCCCATTTGGGATAAAATGGTCAGTAATACCTACATGGAGATTTTAAAAATTACTCCCGCTTTTTATGGCTATCTTTACCGCCTGGCTGAAAAGGAGAGTGTTCTTCAAGGCACTGCCAGGGAAGAATTCAACAGGGTGTTAAATGTTGTAACCGCCCCGAGGCTTGGCCGTTTGCTGAACGTTTATTCTCCTCAAGTTATAATATGCACGCATCCATTTCCGGTCGGCGTTGTAAATAGGTTAAAAGAGCGGGGTGAATATACGGGTTTGCTGGTTGGCGTCCTTACCGATTTTACCGTACACCCTTTCTGGGTTTTCCCCGAGGTAGACTTGTATTCGATTGCCGCCGAGGAAATTAAAATGACCTTCAAGGATTACAATTTCAATTTAAATAGTGTCCATGCCTGTGGAATACCTATTAACAGTTGTTTTTTAGATCCGGTTGACAAGTCCGAAATAAAGTCAAAACTTTCTCTGCAGCGGAACCTGAAGACGATACTGGTTATGGGGGGCGGCCTGGGTATGGGGCCGATTTCCGACATAGTCAAAGTTCTGGGAGACGGCGGTATTCCCTGCCAGGTGGTTGTGGTTACAGGCTACAACGAAACATTGCGGGCGAGGCTGGAGCGCATGGTCCCCGGATTCAGCAATCCGGTAAAAGTACTGGGGTATGCTGATAACGTTCATGAGTTGATGTCAGTTGCGGACTTAATGATTGGTAAGGCAGGCGGCTTAACCTGCGCGGAGGCTCTGGCCAAGGGTTTGCCGATCTTTATTGTTGACCCGATTCCGGGCCAGGAAGTCCGCAACGCGGAGTTTCTGTGCAGCGCGGGAGCAGCGGTACAGGTCAGCAGTATAAAGGACCTGACCAATACAGTGAGAGAATACTTGAATGAAACGCGTCGATTGCAGAAGATGTCTGTTTCTGCTTCACGCCTGGGCAAACCTCTGGCAGCTCAGTCTATCGTAAGGGAAATTGAGAGTTATGTAAGTTCCGGGAATCTGGAAACGGCCAGCATCTAACGGTAAAAAGAGAAAACCGGGGCCGTGAGTGTCAAACCGTGACAATCCACCCCCGTGACAATCCGGAGTGTAAAGAGCCATGATTACCGAAAAGGAAATAGTTATCCGGCTTGCGCTTGCTTTTGTCCTGGGTGGAGTCATAGGTTTGGAGCGCGAACGAATTTATATAAAGGCGCTCAAGTATTCCGCCGGTTTTCGAACGCACGTTCTGGTTTGTATCGGCTCTGCCATATGCATGCTGGTTTCCGAGCAGTTATTTTTTCTTTATAAGGGAGATGCGGGACGGGTTGCCGCACAAGTAATCAGTGGAATTGGTTTTTTAGGCGCCGGCGCAATTTTGCGTGAGGGATCTGTTATTAGGGGCCTGACAACTGCCGCAAGCCTCTGGGTTGTAGCGTGCGTCGGCCTGGCTGTAGGGGGAGGTTTTTACCTTATGGCTGCAACAGGAACCTTTCTAGTATTATTTGCTTTAATCGTCCTGGGTACTATTGAGGATTTAATGCGCGGCGGGCATCGTGATAATGTCATTGTCATTGAAGTCGACAGCAACTCCGGGGATATCGATAAAATTGGCCCTGTATTTGAGGAATCGGGTGTTCAAGTAAAGAGGATCAACCTGAGTAAAAAGGAAGAGAAATGTATAGTTGAGGTTACGGTAAAAACTCCTTACAGAATTGACCTTATCTCGGTGTTAAAAAAGCTGGCCGCTTTGCCCGGTGTGCGCCGGATAGATCAAAAAACGGATGATCAGCCTCCGTTTAAGATTTAATCCTTGCTAAGTTGGATTATTTGTGTTATACTCAACTCAAGTTTGGAAAGAAGTCGCTAAAGAGTGGGAATTGCCCACTCTTTCGTCTTATAACTGGAACTGCTTTAATGGCCATCATTTTTATGGGAGGTTTTCCCTCCAATGGTTCAAAAAAAGGTCACCGAGTTTGTAAGCGAACTGGCATTACCTTTGGCCGGCCAGCTCAGTTTGGATCTGGTAGACGTTGAATATAAGAAAGAAGGGGGTAGTTGGTACCTCAGGGTGTTTATAGACAAAGAAGGCGGAGTAACACTGGATGATTGTCAGGCGTTATCACAAAAACTGGACAGTGTTTTGGACAGTCATGATCCAATACAGCATGCTTATATTTTAGAGGTTTCTTCACCCGGTATTGAGAGGCCTTTAAAATCAATTGAAGATTTTAAACGCTACCGCGGCAGTTTGGCGGAAGTCACTACTTTTGAACCCCAGGAAGGGAAAAGAAAACATACCGGATATCTGGCTGATCTTGCCGAGTCAACGCTCATTCTAAGAGATCAGAAAAAGAATAAAAATATCTTGATTAACATGCAAAATGTAGCTTCCGCCCATTTAGTCGCGGAGGTCTTTGGAGGTAAGGGGGTACCTAAGGGTGAACAATGAGTTTCTGGAAGCGCTATACTCTTTGGAGAAAGAAAAAGGAGTGCCGGTTGATATTTTACTGGAAACAATCGAGGCGGCCCTGCTTTCTGCATATAAAAGAAACTTTGGTTCCGCGCAAAACGCGCGGGTGCAAATAAACAGGGAAACGGGCGATTACCAGGTTTTTGCCCAACATGTTGTAGTAAAGGAAGTTGTTGACCCCAAGTTGGAAATATCAATTGAAGAAGCTCAATCAGTAGACCCCCGTTACCAGTTGGGAGAAGTAATCGAAAATGAGGTTACACCCCGGAATTTTGGGCGAATTGCAGCGCAGACAGCTAAACAGGTTGTTATGCAAAGGATTCGTGAAGCCGAGCGGAACCTTGTCTACAAGGAGTACATCAACCGTGAAGGCGATATTATTACCGGAGTCGTCCAGAGAGTAGAACAAAAAAATGTTTATATAGAGCTTGGAAAAGCAGAAGCCATACTTGCTGCAAATGAAAGGGTTCCCGGGGAAACACACCGGCAGGGTGATCGGATTAAAGCATATATTTTGGAAGTTAAGAAAACTACCAAGGGACCTCAGGTCTTTGTTTCCAGAACACACCCGGGGCTGTTGAAAAGGCTTTTTGAACTGGAAGTTCCGGAACTTTTTGAGGGAATTGTGGAGTTAAAATCAGTTGCCCGGGAGGCGGGTTACCGTTCAAAAATAGCTGTCTTTTCAAGGGATGAAAATATCGATCCGGTTGGCGCATGCGTAGGTCCCAAGGGAATGCGTGTTCAGGCGATTGTCAACGAGTTGAACGGAGAAAAAATCGACGTAATAAAATGGGACCAGGATTCTTCGAAATATATTGCCGCTTCGTTGAGCCCTGCGAAAGTTGTTGCAGTAGAGATCTGGGAGGAGGAAAAAGTAGCCCGGGTTATTGTTCCGGACTTTCAGCTCTCACTGGCTATTGGTAAAGAGGGGCAAAATGCCCGGTTGGCTGCAAAACTCACCGGCTGGAAGATCGACATTAAAAGTGAATCACAAATGGAGGAAATCTACCAGCGCGAATACGCCGGTTATACACAGGATTATGCGGAATAAGGAGTCGGCCTGTTGATGACAAAAGTTAAAAAGATACCTTTTCGGGTATGCCTTGGCTGTCAGGAAAAACGTCCAAAAAAAGAACTGATTCGTCTTGTTCGTACTCCCGAGGGAATAATTGAAATAGATCCTACAGGCAAAAAGGCGGGACGGGGCGCATATGTCTGTCCCGGAACCGAATGCATCCAAAAAGCAATTAAAGTAAAACGCCTGGAAAGAACATTCGGACAGCCTATTCCCAAAGAAATTTTTGAAGCTTTGAAGGCCGGGATTTTGCAAAGGTAGTTGCCTTATAGACTGGGGAGGTGGATTCATGGCAAAAAAACGGGTACACGAGTTAGCCAAAGAATTTAAGATAGAAAGCAAGGAAATGATCAGAAGGTTATCGCTTCTCGGAATAACCGTGAAATCACACGCGAGCACAGTTGACGAGAAAGATGAAGAGCGCCTGCGGGAGGAATTCGAAAAGGAAAAGACAGTAAAGGCGCAAGTTGAGCCAAAACCGTCAACATCAGATACAGCAAAAACTGATCCGGGGGCGGACAGGAAATTGCGGGATTCCAAATTTGCTTCAAGCCCCGGTTTGGTAGACCGGGTTCCTTCAAGGCCGCCGGACCGGCGTTTTCAGGAGCGCCCGTTTTTAAAAGGCGATATCTTGCGCTCAAAGGCCGCCCAGCCGCCGGAGCAACCCGCCGCGCCGCCGGCAAAAGAATTTAAAACGCCGGAAAGAGCTGTTTCCAGACCGGTTCAGGAGCCGCTGCGTGAGCGGACTATTGAAAAACCCTCTCAGGGATATCCCCCGCGTCCTGAAAAGCAGCAGGGTCGTCCTGCAGGGGGTGAAACCCAAAGGGGAGCAAGAACTCAGAGAAGCCCTGGCGCAGGCGCCGGTCGTCCCGCCGCAGGCGCCGGCCGCCCCGTTCGGGATGGAAAGGTACTGCCTGCTCCCAAATTAAGACCGGAACAGCTGAAAGTTCCCAAAGTGCCGGATGAAGTAAAAGCGCAGGAAAAAGTAGTGGCAAGGCCTGATAAGCAAAAAAGCGAAAAGTCCCGGCCGGCGGGAGAAGGGCGGTCATTTGGCAGGGGCAAGGAATGGCGTGATCACCAGACCGCGGAACAAAAACTGCGCCCTATTGCCGGGAGAAAGCGTGTACAGGGTCAACCTCAGAGATCAATACCGCCTCATCCTGTTGAAAAGAAACCGATTGTCATTGGAGAAACTGTTACCATACAGGAACTGGCTTCAAAAATGAGAAAGAGCCCTGCCGAAGTAATTAAAAAGCTGATGGCTTTGGGTGTTATGGCGACAATTAACCAGGAAATAGATAACGAGACAGCCATCATAGTCGCAGGAGAACTTGGCTTCGAAGTCCAGGTAAAAATAGAACTTGATCAGGAGGCAATGCTTGAGCAGGAAAACGAGGAGGATACCGCCAACCTTCAGTCAAGACCCTGCGTTGTAACTGTAATGGGGCATGTTGACCACGGCAAAACATCATTGCTGGACTCGATCAGGGAAACTAATGTTATAGCCAGTGAAGTGGGAGGAATTACCCAGCATATCGGCGCCTATCAGGTGGAAAGGAATAATAAAAAGATAACTTTTATTGATACACCAGGCCACGAGGCTTTTACAGCAATGCGGGCGAGAGGAGCGCGGATAACAGATATCGCTGTTTTGGTGATTGCTGCGGAAGACGGTGTCATGCCTCAAACCATAGAAGCTATAAATCATGCCAAGGCAGCGGGAGTCCCTATTATTGTAGCCATAAATAAAATAGATAAACCGGACGCTAACGTTGATAAAGTCAAACAGCAGCTGACAGAGTATGGCTTGGTTGCAGAAGAATGGGGCGGTCAGACCATTTGCGTTCCGGTAAGCGCAAAAACCGGCCAGGGCTTGAACGAACTGCTTGAAATGATTCTTCTGGTTGCTGAGGTGAATGATTTAAGAACCAACTCAGACCGGTCGGCACGGGGTACTATAATTGAGGCTAAACTGGATAAAGGTCGCGGGCCTGTAGCTACTGTTTTGATTCAGGAAGGCACGCTTCATATAGGCGATAATATCATTGCCGGTACGGCATCCGGCAGGGTGCGGGCAATGATGGATTACCAGGGCCGCAAGTTGAAGAACGCGGGTCCTTCAACGCCTGCCGAAGTGCTGGGTTTTTCCGACGTTCCGGAAGCGGGGGATACGCTTTATGCTGTGGCTGAGGAAAAGATGGCCCGTCAGATTGCTGCTAAGCGTATATTACGCAAGCGGGAAGAAAGTATTAAAACTTCGATACCGAGAGTTTCACTGGACGATCTTTTTAAACAGATTGAAAAAGGCCAGATCAAGGATCTCAATATAATTATCAAGGCGGACGTTCAGGGTTCCGCGGAAGCCCTGAGGCAGTCTTTGGAAGGGCTGTCTACCCAGGAGGTCAGGGTGAATACAATCCACAGCGGTGTGGGGATGATTAGCG
This sequence comes from Firmicutes bacterium UBA4049, assembly GCA_002382755.1. GTDB lineage: Bacteria > Bacillota > Desulfotomaculia > Desulfotomaculales > Nap2-2B > 46-80. The sequence goes on from DFZT01000046.1 coordinate 23,599, forward strand.
AGGCTGATATATTGCTTGCTTCCGCTTCTAATGCAATAATTGTTGGATTTAATGTGCGCCCGTCTGTTAATGCCCGGCGCGCCGCCGAGCTTGAAAAAGTTGATATGCGTATGTACCGGGTTATTTATGACGCTATAAATGATGTCAGGGCTGCAATGAGCGGCTTATTGGAACCTGAATACAAGGAAGTGGTTATCGGCCGCGCCGAAGTAAGGAAAACATTCAGTGCTTCCAGAATCGGCACTATTGCAGGCTGTTATGTAACTGAAGGAAAGATTACCCGGGATGCGAAAGTGAAGATTATTCGTGAAAACAAGGTTGTTTTTGAAGGGAAGCTTGATTCGTTAAAGCGTTTCAAAGACGATGTCCGTGAAGTTATGCAGGGTTATGAATGTGGGCTGGCTTTGGAAAAATTTAATGAAATTAAAGAAGGCGATGTTATAGAGGCAGTTACCACAGAAATAATAAAACGGGAACTTTAGTTTTTTTAAGATAACTCCGAGATTTGGGGGTAAACAAAATGTCTTACAGGCCTGAGCGTCTTGCGGAAACCATCAAAAAAGAATTTTCGGCAATGCTGCATAACGAAATTAAAGACCCGCGGCTGGGTTTTATTACTATTACCAGGGTGGCGGTTTCATCAGACCTGAGCGCCGCTAAAATTCATGTAAGCATCTATGGAACCGAGGAAGAGCAGAATGCAACAATGAAGGCTCTGTCAAAAGCGCACGGATATATAAGAAGCGAGCTTGGAAAAAGGATCAGAATGAGACATACACCGGATATATCGTTTAAGTTGGATACCTCGGTTGTGCAGAGCATACGCGTAATGGAACTGTTAAAGGAGATCAACGAAGGAAAGGAATACACTGTAAATGACTGACCTGCGTGTTATTGCAGGATTGCTTCGTAATGCAAATAAATTTATCGTTGCCGGGCATGTAATGCCCGACGGCGATTGTGTCGGTTCGGTAAAGGCGTTGGGACTTGCGCTAACCCGGATGGGCAAGGATGTTACCGTTGCCCTTCCTGATCCGGTCCCCGAAATTTTCAATTTTTTACCGGGAGTGAACGAGTTTGTAATCGGCCGGGAGGCATTTGAAGGGCAGTACGATTTTATGGTTGCTTTAGACTGCTCCGTCCCGGAACGTTTAGGGCCTCTGCAAGCCCTGCTGGGCAGGCCGCTGACTACCGTAAATATCGACCACCATGTCGGCTCCTGTGAATTCGCCCATTATAACTATATAAGCCCTTCTCATGCGGCGACCGCGGAGATAGTCCAGGATCTGATCGGTTTTTTGGAGATCGAGATTACCTCCGAGATCGCTACATGTTTATATACAGGTATCGCTACTGATACAGGCTCTTTCCAATATGAAAACACCACGCCCGAAACGCACAGGCGGGCTGCGTCATTAATGGAGCAGGGCGCCTCGCCGGTTTGGATCAACCTGATGATCAACGAACAGAAACCGTTAATTAATCTGCTCGTTCTTGAAAGCGCATTGAAAACATTGAAATTAAGCCCCTGCGGGCGCGTAGCCTGGGTCAGCGTTCAACGGGATACTTTGGATCGTCTTAATGCCGGAGATGAAAATACAGATGGCCTAATCGGTTATATACGTTCAATACGCGGCGTTGAAGTGGCGCTTTTTTTTCATGAAATTTCACCCGGTCTTTATAGAGTAGGTTTTCGCTCAAAAGAAATAGCTGATGTTAACAGGCTGGCCTCACTTTTTGGCGGAGGAGGCCACGTACGCGCCGCCGGCTGCGTAGTCAGCGGGAATCTGGAAAGTCTTCAGGAAAGGATTGTTTCCGAAGCGCTGAAGCAGATTGAAGAAACGGAAAGGGGTTTGCAGGCACAGTATGAACGGCATTCTCAATGTGCTGAAGCCGCCCGGGATGACCTCTCATGATGTTGTTAATATGATCAGGCGTTTGACGGGTGTCCGCAAGGTTGGTCATACAGGGACACTTGATCCTTTAGCGGCTGGTGTCCTGCCTGTGTGTCTGGGTCATGCTACGCGGGTGATTCGTTTTCTCGAAAACGATAAGGAATATAGGGTTGAGGTTGCTTTTGGGATATCGACAACTACCGGTGACATTTCCGGCGAGATTGTTAAGAAGTGTGACGGTTCCGGTTTATCGGCCGCAAGTTTGGAAAAGGAATTGGAGAACCTTGTCGGTGAGATCGAACAGGTTCCCCCGATGACATCGGCAATACATTTCCAGGGCAAAAGGCTTTACGAAATTGCGCGAGCCGGCCATGTTGCGGAGCGCCGGCCAAGGAGGGTTAAGTTATACAGCCTTCGGCTAAAAAGGCTGATTTCCTGGAAAACTGATACGCCGGCTGCTGTTCTGGACATAGTTTGCTCGGCGGGAACTTATATTCGTTCACTATGCATGGATATAGGGGAAAAGCTCGACTGCGGCGCTCATGTTGGATTTTTATTGCGAACTAGAGCAGGTATGTTCAATTTAAATAAAGCATTAACGTTGGAAGAAATACAAATTTTAAATGATCAGAATCTTCTAAAGGAAAACCTGGTTAGCGCAAAAGAAGCGCTCAGCCACCTGGCGGAAATTCAGGTTAAAAAAAGTTCACTGCCGGCAGTAAAGGCTGGAAATCGCCTGTATGCCGCGGGATTGGTTGATTTGCCCCGGAAGAAACCTTCTTTTAACGAAACTGTAAGGTTGTGCAGCGGGGAAAACCTTTTAGCCGTAGCGAACGTTCAGGAAGAAAATACTGTCGAAGGCTACTGCTTTAAGCCGGTTGTTGTTTTAAACAATTAGAAAATTACTGATGCCGGCGTGAAAGTATCAAACATCCATGCCGCTTAAGCGACGCAGCAGAAAAGATAAAAATTCATCAACAAGGGAGAGGCAATGCCTTAAGTGCGATTTTGAGCCTTCATTCAAAGAACGAGTGAACCCGAGGATAAGCGAGGGAACTGTTTGAGGCGTATAACGCCGAGTTTGACCGAGCCCGAGGGTGAACGAGTTCGTACAAGTATAAGAGGCTTACATGAGCACGTAGGCAGTTGACCTCCCTAATGAAGTTAATTTTCAAAAGTGGTAATTCATGCCGGAAAATATTCTAAACGATTTTAATCGGAGGAAAGGGTTATGGAGGTTTATCAATCGTGGCAGGGCTTTGAGGGAAGACAGACAAAAATTGCCGTAGGTTTAGGTAATTTTGACGGAGTTCACCTTGGCCATCAGAAACTTCTCGGCGATCTGGTGGATACTGCCCGGCAGCGGAATGAGAAATCAGCTGTTTTTACTTTTCATCCTCACCCGGCAATGGTTCTAAATCCTAAAAATGCTCCGCCGCTGCTTCTTACTCAGGAAGCAAAAGAAGAGTTGATTTCCAGGATGGGTGTGGACCTTTTGTTCAGGATACCTTTCACGCTGGAATTTTCACGGATGGAACCTGAGATTTTTATTGAGAAGGTGCTCTGCAAGGGTTTAAATGTCCGGGATGTATTTATAGGATATAATTATACTTTTGGATATAAAGGGCGCGGGAATGCGGAGCTTTTAGAAGAATACAGCAGCAGGTATAATTACAGGCTTCATGTTCTGCCGCCGGTAATCGTGGACAATCAGGCTGTCAGCAGCACACTGATCAGGAATCTTTTAAAAGAAGGGGAAGTCACGGAAGCGGCAAGATACCTGGGTTACCAGCCTTTTTTTGAAGGGTTGGTAGTTGTTGGCGACAGGCGGGGCACTACGCTTGGCATATCCACAATCAATCTTGAATACAGTATGGATTTTCTTCTTCCGGCCAATGGAGTTTATGTCGTGAAGGTAGGTGTGGATCAGGATACTTATCTGGGAGTCGCCAATATAGGCAACCGGCCGACCTTTTATGATTACAGCGCAAGACCCGGTGTAGAAGTTCATCTTCTCGATTTTAGCGGGGACCTTTACGGGAAATTTGTCAGCGTTCATTTTACAAGACGCCTTCGTGACGAAAAGAAATTCTCCACTTCAGACGAATTAATTGTCCAGATCAGGCAGGATATCCAAAGAGCGCGTGAAAACATCTGATTATTTCCTTAAAAAGGCTCCTTCTATAGAAAAAGTTTACTTTTAATGTTCTGCTGTGTTACAATGAAACCACCATCAAAGAAATAAGAAGGGCTTATCCGATCATCGTTAGAACATAGCGAACTCGGGCGGCCGACGTCTAAGGCCGGAAAGGGGAAATTAAATGGGAGATCCAAGCTTTAGTTCTTCGGAAGAAGAAATAAAAAAGTGGATTAGTTCAATTTCTCTGATTTGTTTGAGCGATGAATTTCAGGAATTAAAAAATGAATTGGAGCAGATCTATCGTCAGGCAAACATAGACAATCCGGCAATAACAGCATTCCAGGATGCGCTTTTTGCCTTTATTGCCCAGGAAGAAGAAAACCGTTCTGCAATTTTGAAAGCATTTTAGGCAGGTTTTTTAAATGCTGGTTATAGTAACCGAGCATGCCCGCAAACGGTTAAAAGATTTGCGTCAGGATAAGATAACGGTAGCCGATCTCATTAACGCCGCTAGCGGCATTCCGGAACGAATCCCGACAGCGACTCGATTCAGAGGTTTTATGTCGGCTTCACAGCGTGTTTTTGATATAGTAGCCAAAGATATTCCGGACGGCCGTTTGGTTATAACCGTGATTGGAAAAAACTAAAAAAGCAGTTTTAAAGGTTTTTAATGAACTGCCTACCGGGTAGCCGGTCCATGTGACGACTTACCCAGTCTGCAGCGATTAGGCCTAATTGGGGAGGTGAACTCATGGCCTTTACGGCAGAGGAAAAGCAGTCAATAATCGGTGATTACAGGTTGCACGAAAACGACACTGGTTCTCCAGAGGTTCAAATTGCGATACTGTCAAGGAGAATCAACAACCTTACCGGGCATTTAAAAATCCACAAGAAGGATTTTCATTCCCGAAGAGGACTTTTAAAGATGGTCGGCCAGCGCCGTGCACTCTTAAATTACCTGAAGGACTCTGATTTTGACCGTTACCGAACATTAATTGAAAGGTTAGGTTTGCGAAGATAGTATTAAAAGCGGGTTAATCCCGCTTTTTTTGAAGAAAACTATATAAGTAAAGATTATATAAGTAAAGATAGAATCTGTTTAAAGTTTAATAGGGGAGGTTTTACTTTCTTAATGGCTGAACAGGCATGTTTGGTAAAAGAGTTGGATGTAGGGAGCAGCAGGATTCGGCTGGAAACAGGAAGGGTTGCCAGGCAGGCCGGCGGGGCTGTGCTTGTAAGGTGTGGCGATACGGTTGTTCTGGTAACAGCCACCATGGCTGAAACAATCAGAGAGGGTATGGATTTTTTCCCGCTTACGGTCGATTATGAAGAAAGGCTGTACGCTGTCGGCAAAATCCCCGGGGGCTTTATAAAAAGGGAAGGCAGGCCCAGCGAGAAAGCAACTCTTTCAGCACGTTTGATCGACCGCACCATCAGGCCGCTTTTCCCCAAGGGCTTGCGCAATGAGGTGCAGATTGTTGCTACCGTACTTTCGGTAGATCAGGATAACCCTCCTGAAATTGCAGCTATGATCGGCACATCGGCCGCTTTGCATATAAGCGCCATACCTTTCCCCAATCCTATAGGCGGGTTGACTGTAGGACTCGTCGATGATCGTTACGTGATTAACCCGAACCTGGAAGAAAAGCAGAAAAGCAGGATGCATTTAACTATCGCCGGAACGCGTGATGCAATTATGATGGTTGAAGCCGGCGCACAAGAAGTTTCGGAAGAAGAATTGCTTGCGGGTATAAATATCGGACATGAAAAGATAAAAGATATCGTAGATTTTATAGAGTCTTTCCTTCAGGAAGCTCTTGCTCTCGGACTTGCCTATCCCAAGGTGGAACTGCCGCTTCCTGAAAGCAACCCTGAAATGGAATCCACGGTATTTGAGATGGCTGCGGGGAAGATCGGAGATGCCGTTAACCGATGCATTAACGAAAAACTGAGCAAAAAAGACAGGGAAAATTATCTAAATGCGGTTAAGGCAGAATTGCTGGAAAACCTTGCAGAAACGTTCAGCGAACAGGAACCTTTGGTAAAGAACATTATTGAAGATGTGGAGAAAAAGATCATCAGGAGCTTTATACTTAACCAGGGCATCCGGATCGACGGACGGACTTCCAATGAGATCCGCCCAATTACCATAGAAGCGGGAATTTTACCCAGAACCCATGGTTCCGCGTTATTTACCAGAGGACAGACTCAGGTTCTCTCGGCGACAACGCTCGGCCCGATTTCAGACGAGCAGATCCTGGACGGTTTGGGTATTGAAGAGGCCAAGCGGTTTATGCACCATTATAATTTTCCCCCGTACAGCACGGGAGAGGTCAGGTTTATGAGGTCGCCGGGGCGCAGGGAAATAGGTCACGGGGCGCTGGCGGAAAGATCTTTGCAACCCGTTATTCCGGTGGAGGAGAATTTTCCCTATGCAATCAGGATTGTCTCGGAAGTTCTGGAATCGAACGGATCTTCATCTATGGGCAGCGTTTGCGCGAGCTGCATGAGCCTGATGGATGCGGGAGTTCCGATCAAAGCGCCGGTAGCCGGCGTAGCCATGGGCTTAATCAAGGAAGACGACAGGGTTGTAGTGCTTACAGATATTCAAGGGCTTGAAGATCACCTTGGAGATATGGATTTTAAAGTTGCGGGTACGGAAAACGGAGTCACATCGCTGCAAATGGATATCAAAATAGCCGGAGTCACCGGCGAAATTCTTGAACAGGCGCTAAAACAGGCACGTGAGGGAAGAATTTTCATCCTTGGCAAAATGACATCGGTTTTGCCGGTTCCAAGAAAGGAATTATCTCCATACGCTCCCAGAATCCTGCACATTGTGATCGATCCGGAAAAAATCAGGGATGTCATTGGCCCGGGCGGAAAAATAATTAAAAAGATTATTGAAGAAACCAAAGCGGAAATTGACATCGAAGATGACGGCAGGGTGTTTATTGCAGCCGTAGATCCGGTTGGCGGCCAGAAAGCTTTGGAGATTATCGAAAACCTTACCCGGGAAGTTCTTGCCGGCGGGATTTACACCGGGAGGGTAACCAGGGTAACTGATTTCGGCTGTTTCGTTGAAGTAATTCCCGGAGTTCTGGGTATGCCGGGGAAGGAAGGGCTGGTTCATATTTCCCAGTTGGCCGATCACAGGGTTAACAAAGTGGAGGATGTTGTCAAAGAAGGAGATACAGTCGTAGTTAAGGTTCTCGGATACGACAATCAGGGACGTTTAAAATTATCGCGCAAGGATGCTTTACCGGCTGAATCAAGGCGCAGTCCCGGGAGCATTCCCAGACGGACAGGCAGGACCAGAGAAGTTCAAAGACAATAGAACTGTATAGATAATAATAAAATCCCTGCCACGTATTGCGGGTAGGGTTTTATTGTTTTTTCGTTCTTTAAGGAGGTAAATTATTGTACCGTCAGGAACTTTTAGATAACGGGGTTTGTGTTTTAACCGAGGATATGCCCAACGTCCGTTCCGTTGTAACAGGGATCTGGGCGGATGTGGGGTCAAGGGATGAACCCCCGGATGCGGCGGGAATCTCCCATTTTATTGAACACCTCATGTTTAAAGGAACTCGGAAGAGGACGGCCAGGGATATTGCGGAAGCCCTTGACGCCGTGGGCGGACAGCTTAACGCCTTTACTACCAAAGAATATACATGTTACTATGCCAGGGTTATGGATGAATATTTTGATCTTTCCCTTGATGTACTGGTTGATATGGTATTGTGTTCGCGTTTCGCTCCCGAAGATATAGATAGGGAAAAGAACGTAATTGCCGAGGAAATTAAAATGTACGAAGATACGCCGGATGAGCTTGTACACGATGTCTTTGCATCGGCCGTCTGGCATGAACATGCCCTGGGAAGGCCAATCATAGGGGAGGCGTCAATTATTGAGAGTCTCGACCGTTCCAGGATATTGTCCTTTTACAAGGCCCATTATTCACCTGCAAACCTGATTGTGGCAGTCGCCGGCAACATAAAGCACCAGGAAGTTGTTGAAAAAGTAAAGGCCGCTCTGGGGAGTGTCAGCGGTATAAAAGCGATCAGGGGAGAGAATAGACCGGTCCCGCACAGCAATATGGTCTGCCGGAATAAGGATACCGAACAGGTTCATCTATGTATCGGTGTTCCGGGTTTAACCTTGGATAATGAAAATGTTTATGCAATGCAATTGCTGAATATCGCTCTCGGCGGCGGCATAAGCTCGCGCCTTTTTCAGGAAATCAGGGAAAACCGCGGTTTAGTATACTCCATATACTCCTACCACGCTTCTTACCACGATACCGGTCTTTTTTGCGTTTATGCCGGCTTAAGCAAAAATAACGTTTTACAGGTTTCAGAACTTGTGTTTCAAGAGATGAAATCCATTCTTGATCACGGTATCACCGAAGCGGAGCTGCAGAGGTCCAAAGATCAGGTAAAAGGAAACCTGTATCTAAGCCTGGAAAACGTAACAACCCATATGAGCAGGCTGGCCAAGTCCAAACTTTACCTGGACAGATTCGTTGCGCCCGAAGAAGTAGTGGAAAAAGTCAATAAAGTTACCAGGGATGAAGTAAGAGATATTACCCGGGCGGTCCTGCTGCCCGGTTCGCTTGCCATAGCTGCGGTGGGCCCCTGGGATGATTGTGAAATTCTTCATGATAAAGCCGGCGAAATATTAGCCTGACAAAAAAGCTAATTAGACAAATAATTTTGTCCTAAAGCTTACCCCACCTGCCATATATTGTATTGGAGGTGGGGACAATGTTTTTTAACACGGTATGTATTATAATAATAATTCTGGCTGTCGTCTGGCTTTCGATCAGGGAGAGGATGAAACTTGGTATTTTTCGCGAAAGATCTTGGGAAACACTGGCGGAAGGCAGATCTTCACCTTTTTCCCAGGCCGTTTTAAATTTGGTCGGATTTGCCGGCGGAATTTATCTCTCACTGGTTATGCTGCTGGATTTTATGAAATTTCAGATACCGGACCGCATTCAATTCGGCAGTATGGAAATAGAGCCCCTGGCGGCGTTTTCAATCACCCTGGCAATTATCCAGCCTTTTTTAATTAATATTTTCAAGCGGAATAAATAGTTTTACGTTTTGGGAGAATGAGCACTTATTTTGAAAGCTTTGCCCGGCGCATCATCAAATAGGCGATGAGCATAATCAGCGGTGTCAGAAGCTGGACCAGCGTAAAAAACCCCAGCCCCCATCCGGGGACAATAATTTTTCCAAGGATCAGGGGATTATCACGGACAGTTTCTTCAACCAGGCCCCTGAGCAGTTGATGGTAAAAAATGAAAGACCAGAATTGATAACCGGGAGGCGGGTTTTTGCGCTGGACGTATAGATAACGCAGTAAAAGGGCTAAACCTATGGCCGAACCTATCGGCTGGGCCGGCCAATTTCCAAACCAAAAATCTGTCATCCTTCCCAGTACTTCCTGGTTAAAAATATTGGCTATCCGAATGGCAAAATATCCAATAGCAAGACCCGGAACAGCCAAATCCGCAATCGTGCCGAATTTAACACCTTTATATCTCATATAAAACCATCCGCCCGCCATTCCCCCTAACAATCCGCCATGCCAGGCAACACCGCCCTCGTATATTTTTAAAATTTGGATGGGGTTTTCCGTAAACCATTCCGGGTAATTGGCAAGAACAAACACCAAACGTGCCCCTACAATACCGGCAATCGTAATGATAATAGTCAGATTAAGAATAAAATCTTCGTCATGGCCCATTTTCAGAGCTTTGTTGTATAAATACCAGCCGCCGATGACAAATGAGAGGGTCATCAAAATGCCGTACCACCGCAAGGCCAGCGGGCCTATATGAAACACAACCGGATTGAGATTAACAAGCAATCTCTTTTCCTCCCCCCGATTAGAAAATATACCGTCCGGTGAATATTATATAGCGCCTAATTATACCAAAAATTTCTCCGAAATAAAAATTTAATGTATACAAGGAACGGAATCTGTTTTTTCTTGACATAGGGGAACACTTATACGAAAATAGAGCAATAAGTTATGAGAAGTTTTTAACTTTCCTTTTTAGGGATTTTTTTGGGAAAAGTTTTTCAGGAAAGAAGGGGATCCGTCACTTGATCAGGGTTGTCGTTTCTGGCGCAGCGGGCCGTATGGGCCGGGAGGTTTTAAAAAGCGTCTGGAATTCGAAGGACATGCAGTTAGTTGGAGCGGTTGACGTTCAGGATGAGGGGCGTGATGCCGGCTCGCTTATTGGCATAGGGGAAGTCGGGATTCAGCTGCAAAATGACCTGGAGCAGGCGCTGCAAGATACAAGGCCTGATGTTATGGTTGATTTTACTATACCGGATAGTGTGGCAGGCAACATAAAAACAGCTTTGCACTGCGGCGTAAGACCCGTGATTGGCACTACAGGTCTGGCAAGCAGCGAGCTGTCTGAAATAACCCGAATCTCGTCAAGCAAAAAGGTTGGGTGTATTATAGCTCCCAACTTTGCCATTGGAGCAATTCTGATGATTAATTTTGCCGCCCGGGCTGCCAAATACTTTCCGCATGTAGAAATTATCGAGCTTCATCACGACCAGAAACTTGACGCTCCTTCGGGCACTGCCATGTTGACAGCCGCTGAAATTGTTAAAAACAGAGGTAATTTTGAACAAGGATTACCTATAGAAATTGAAAAGATGCCCGGAGCGCGCGGTGGCCGTTACGAAGGCGGAATCCGTCTTCACAGCGTGCGACTGCCCGGGCTGGTAGCGCACCAGGAGATTATTTTCGGAGGTTTGGGGCAGACCCTTACGATCAGGCATGACACTATTTCCAGGGAGTCTTTTATGCCCGGTGTGTTGCTTGCGATCCGTAAGGTAATGAATCTCGAAGAATTTGTCTACGGCCTTGAAAATCTTATTTTTGAGTAAGCACTTCCCCTTTTGGCAAAACATATTATGAAGTTAAATAAAGCAACATAATTAAAGGCAGGTAAGAGGTGGCCTTTTATGACTTCAAGCCTTAAGGGGTTAAAGGTAGCAGTTTTAGGCGGTGATCAAAGAGAGGCTTTTCTTGCAAAGAAACTTGCCGAAGCTGGTTACGCGGTAAGTGTAGCGGGGCTTTTGGCGCAGGGTGAAAATATCAACCTTTGCGAGGACCTGAATGAAGCCTTGAATGGCGTACAGGTAATTGTACTGCCGGTCCCCGGAATCAACGACTCCCGGGAAATCTATTCTCCCTGTTCAACTAAGACTTTGATACTTTCGGAAGAAGTTCTTGCCGGTTTGCCCCCAGGGGTATTACTTTTTGTAGGAACAGCCAGACCGATATTGAAAGATATGGTTGCCAGACATGGTTTGCAATTAATTGAACTGCTTAACCTTGACGAAGTGGCGATCTTAAATTCCATTCCTTCCGCCGAGGGAGCAATTCAAATAGCCATGGAAAAACTTCCTACTACAATTCACGGTACCAGAAGTTTTGTTCTGGGTTTTGGACGCACAGGAATCACACTGGCCCGTATGCTTGCTGTCTTAGGGTCCAGGACGACAGTAGTTGCCCGCAATCCAGCCCAGAGAGCAAGAGCTGTCGAAATGAACTGTACTGCCTGCAATTTTAACGAACTGCCGGAATTGATTGGGCAGGCGGAATTGATTTTCAACACTGTTCCATATCTGGTACTGGATGAGCAATTACTGAAAAAAGTACTTGAGGGAGTACTCATCGTTGATCTCGCTTCGTTTCCCGGCGGAACAGATTTTGAAGCAGCCCGCAAGCTTGGGATAGAAGCTGCGCTGGCGCCGGGACTGCCCGGGAAAGTAGCTCCTAAAACTGCCGGTAAAATACTTGCCGATGTTCTCCCCAGGCTGATAGCCAGTAAACTGGCCCCTTGAACCTGACTTAAAAGCTTGCCGGGGGGTGCATTAAATGCGCTTACAGGGTGTGCGGGTTGGGTTTTCTCTGACGGGTTCTCATTGTACTTTAGCGGAAGCAGTATCTTATATACAGGCTTTAGTAGACGAAGGGGCAAATATTTTTCCGGTTATCAGCCAGGCAGTTAACGAAACAAATACGCGGTACGGATCACCGGCTAAATGGAAGGAAGCCTTATGGGAAATCACGGGAAACGTTGCTGTTAGCAGCATTGCGGAAGCAGAACCCATCGGGCCGGGATCTTTATTGGATATAATGGTTGTGGCGCCGTGCACGGGGAATACATTGGCAAAACTGGCCAACGGTATTGTTGACGGGCCGGTTTTAATGGCTGTAAAGGCAACTTTGAGGAATGATAAGCCGGTAGTGCTGGCTATTTCTACGAATGATGGCCTGGGTATGAACGCCAAGAACATCGGGGCGCTGATGAATACCAAAAACATGTTTATGGTTCCCTTTGGACAGGACAATCCGGAGAACAAGCCGAATTCCCTGATTGCAAAGATGAACCTGATTGCAGATACAGTTTATATGGCATTACAGGGAAAACAAATTCAACCATTATTAATTACGTTTTAGGAGGAATAGCGTGGAAGGGTATAACGTAGTTGTAGTCGGAGCGCCTGGAGCAGTAGGACAAGAAATTTTAAAGATTTTGGAGGAACGGAATTTTCCTGTCGATCAAATCAGATTATGCGCTACTACGAGATCGGCGGGAAAAGAAATGGTTTTCCGTGGGGACAGCTATCAGGTAGAGGAGACAACTGCTGATTCATTTACTGGAATGGACGTGGCTCTTTTTGCAGGAGGCGCGGCCAGTCTGCAGTTCGGGCCGGCAGCCGTGGAACGTAATTGCGTGGTTGTTGACAACAGCAGTAACTTTCGCATGGATCCGGAAGTTCCCCTGGTTGTTCCTGAAATTAATCCTGAAGATGTAAAGTGGCACAAAGGTATTATTGCCAACCCAAATTGTTCTACCATAATTATGGTTCTTCCTTTAAAGCCTATCTACGATGAGGCAGGCATCAAGCGTGTGGTGGTTTCCACCTATCAAGCGGCGTCCGGCGCCGGCGCGGAGGCTATGGAGGAGCTTTTCCAGCAGACAAAGGCTATTATCCAGGGCGACGAATACCCGCCCGCTGTTTTTCCTTACCAGATTGCCTTTAACCTGATTCCGCACATTGATGTTTTTCAGGATCTGGGCTACACTAAGGAAGAATGGAAAATGGTTTATGAAACGCAAAAAATCCTGCATGATACAAGCATTGCAATAACTGCGACAACAATACGCGTTCCTGTTTACAGAAGCCATTCCGAGTCAGTCAATATTGAAACAGTAAAAAAACTGACTGCCGAACGGGCACGGGAGATTTTAGCCAAATTTCCCGGAGTTATAGTTTTAGACGATCCTTCTAAAAAGGAATACCCTATGCCCCTGTACAGTTCCAACCGTGATGAGGTTTTTGTCGGGCGCATCAGGGAAGACAATTCATTGCCAAACGGACTGAATTTGTGGATTTCTTCCGATCAGATCAGAAAAGGCGCCGCTACCAACGCCATCCAAATAGCAGAACTGGTTATCAAATATGGCTGTCTTAAAAGGAGATAGGAGAATGAGGCTTTTAATACAGAAATTTGGCGGCACCTCTGTTGCTACGCCCGAGATGCGTAAAGAAGTGGTTAATAGAATTCTGTCCGCGATGGGGGAAGGGTATACTCCGGTAGTTGTTGTTTCAGCTATGGGCAGGATGGGCGATCCTTATGCTACGGATACATTAATTAGCCTTGCCAGGCACGCTTTTCATGATACTACTGTCCGGGAATTGGATCTGCTGATGTCCTGCGGTGAGATAATCTCCGGAGTAGTCATGACAGCCACACTCCAACAGGCGGGATATCCCGCCGTGTTTTTAACCGGCGCGCAGGCAGGAATAATTACCGATGAAAATTACAGTGAGGCCAGGATCAGCAAGGTTAAGCCGGAAATGATCCTGAAATATGCAAAGGAAGGCAAGATAGTTATCGTCGCGGGGTTCCAGGGTGTTACAGAGGAAGGTCAAATCACTACCCTGGGAAGGGGCGGAAGCGATACGACGGCGGCTGCCCTCGGTGTTGCTTTAAATGCCGCCTGCATAGACATCTATACTGATGTTGAAGGAATTATGACCGCAGATCCGCGGATAGTTGAAGATGCGTTTCCTTTGGAAAGTGTGACCTACGACGAGATCTGCCAGCTAGCCTATGAAGGAGCCAAGGTTATTCATCCGCGGGCAGTGGAAATCAGCATGCAAAAAAACATTCCTATGCGGGTAAGGTCAACTTTAAGCGACGCTCCCGGAACACTTGTGACTACTTCCCATGAAGTCTACAAGGGAACCATAGATATAACGAGAGACCGTGCAATTACCGGTATAACGCAGATACCGGGCATAATACAATATAAGGTGCAAATGGACAAAGGATCTAAAAAAAACCTTTCCGATCAGCGCCGTCTTTTTAAAAGCCTGGCTTTAGCCGGAATCAGCCTTGATTTTATCAATGTATACCCTGACAGGGTAGTTTTTACAGTCAGAGAGCAATTCGGGAAAAAAGCTGCTGAGATTCTGGAAAATGAGGGATTTGCAGCGGAAATCGGCCAGAACTGCGCTAAAATTGCGGCGGTAGGCGGAGGCATGAACGGTGTTCCCGGCGTCATGGCAGGTATTGTTGAAGCGCTGACAAAAGAGGATATTCAAATTCTGCAGTCGAATGACTCAAATACTACCATCTGGGTGCTTGTAAGAAGGGAAGACATGGAGAGGGCGGTCCGTGCTTTGCACCGCCGGTTTTTACAAAGTTAAGTCAGCTTGAAAAGTTTATTTGAGTTTATTTAATTTTTATTCAATTAAAGAGGTGAAAAAATTGGCTATTGATTTTGGGCGGGTTATAACGGCTATGGTGACACCGTTTGACAAAGACCTTACGGTAAATTATGACCTGGCAAAAAAATTAGCCCGCCACCTGGTTCAATCGGGTTCTGACGGTTTGGTTATTTGCGGAACCACCGGGGAGTCGCCTACTTTGACCAAGGAAGAAAAATTAGAGCTGTTCCGTATTGTAGTTGAAGAAATAGGCGGTGAGGCTACTGTTATTGCCTCTACGGGCAGCTATGATACAGCCGGCAGTATCAGCCTGACCCAGTCAGCTGAAAAGCTGGGTGTAGACGGCTTGCTCCTGGTGACCCCTTATTACAATAAGCCTTCCCAGGAAGGTCTTTACCAGCATTTTAAATCTATAGCCTGCTCTACTAACCTGCCGGTTATGCTTTACGATATTCCCGGGCGATCGGTAATCGGCCTTTCACCTGCAACCGTAGCGCGGTTGGCGGAAATACCCAATATTGTAGCTCTGAAAGAGGCCTATTCAAGTATGGATCAGGTCAGCGAATTGCGCAGGAGCCTTCCTGATTATTTTGCTATCTACAGCGGTGATGATTCACTGACATTACCCATGCTTTCGCTGGGATCAAAGGGAGTAATCAGCGTGGCTTCCCACATAGTAGGTCCCAGGTTAAAAGAAATGGTCAACGCCTTTCTGGCCGGCAACGTAACCCTGGCCAACCAGATCCATCTGGAGCTTTATCCTGTTTTCAGCGGCCTCTTTATTACCTCAAATCCGGTTCCGGTTAAAGCGGCCTTAAATATGCTCGGGTGGCAGGTCGGACCGCCGCGGCTGCCCCTTGTGGAAGCTACACCTGAAGAGAAAGAAAGCATTAAGAAAATGCTTGGCCAGGTCAAGATGCTTTAGAGGTTGATCAATTGTTGACTCTGTCCGAAAGCATATGGTAGAATTACCTTGGTTTTGTATATTTAAAGGCGATGAAAAGGAAAAGGGGTATCGTCAATCATTTTTAGCGAACCGGGGAGAGTGAAAGCCCGGTTGAATATGTACCCCGGGCCGCCTTGGAGCTGTTGGCGGAAAGTTATGCCAAAAAGCATAATCAGTATGCTTAAACCGGACACCTCCGTTAATGGATTTAAGAGGGATGCAATTATCTGCAGCCAATGAGGGTGGTACCGCGAGAACTGGACTCTCGTCCCTTTGGGGCGAGGTTTTTTATTGTGGTTAAGCCGGGTAAAGGAGGTTTAAGATTTTGAAAGAAGTGCTGGAGATACTCGAGTCCGACGCAAGGCTTTCTGCAGATGATATAGCTATTATGTTAAACAAGGAAAAGGCAGAGGTTCAAGAGGTTATTAAAGAACTGGAGAATAACAAGATTATCTTGAAATATATTGCCCTTGTCAATTGGGAGAAGGCCGGGGAGGAGAAAGTGCTCGCCATGATCGAAGTACGCGTGGCTCCCCAGAGAGATAAAGGTTTTGACACTGCAGCAGAGCGTATCTACCGTTTCCCCCAGGTTAGAAGTGTTCACCTTATGTCGGGTGACTACGATCTGGCGGTGTTTGTCGAAGGGAAAAACATGCGTGAAGTCAGCCATTTCGTTTCTACCAAGTTGGCGACAATTGAAGGGGTTCTCAGTACGATGACGCACTTTATTTTAAAAACATACAAACAAGACGGTGTCGTTTTGGAAGATGTTGAAAAAGACAGGAGGTTATTAGTTTCTCCATGAACACGAACACCTCATGGGACAAATTTGTCAATCCTGTAGTAAGGACAATACCTTGGTCGGGAATAAGAAAATTTTTTGATTTGGTAGTTGAAACGCCCGGCGTGATTTCCTTAGGAGTTGGAGAGCCGGATTTTGTCACGCCCTGGCATATTCGCGAGGCATGCATTTATTCACTGGAAAAAGGTTATACCATGTATACCTCCAATTTCGGCCTTTTGGAATTACGACAGGCGATTGCACAGGAACTTTCCTGTACGGGTTTAGAATACAGCCCTAAAAATGAAATCCTGGTGACCGTAGGAGTCAGCGAAGCGATGGATCTGGCAATACGCGCCCTGGTTTCACCCGGAGATGAAGTCCTCCTCCCGGAACCTTCTTATGTTTCTTATGCCCCTTGTATCACTTTGTCCGGTGGAAAGGTTGTAAGCCTGCCGACAACAATGGAAGGCAATTTCCGGATCAGCGCGGATCAGGTGGAATCAGCTATAACGCACAGGACCAAATTACTGCTCCTGTGCTACCCGAATAACCCCACCGGCGCGGTTATGGACAGGCGAACGCTGACCGAAATTGCGGAAGTTGTTCAAAAGCATAATCTAATTGTAATAGCCGATGATATTTATGAGAAGCTTACTTATATCGGTGAGCATACCTGTATTGCGGCGCTCCCCGGTATGCAGGAACGCACCATTCTGCTTAACGGTTTTTCAAAATCCTATGCAATGACCGGATGGAGGCTGGGTTACGCAGCGGGAAATCCGGATTTCATCGGTTATATGACTAAAATTCACCAGTATACAATGCTTTGCGCTCCAATTACCGCCCAGATGGCCGCTATTGAGGCGCTTAGAAACGGCCGTCCGGCGATGAAGAATATGGTCCGGGAATACAACAGGAGACGTTTGCTGGTAATACACGCCCTGCGGGATATAGGGCTTCCCTGCCTCGAGCCGGGCGGCGCCTTCTATGCTTTTCCCGACATAAGCGGAACAGGCCTTTCTTCTGAGGAGTTTGCCGCCCGGTTGCTCCAGGAAGAAAAGGTGGCCGTAGTTCCTGGAAATGCGTTCGGCCCTTACGGGGAGGGATTTGTACGCTGTTCCTACGCGGCTTCAATGGAAGATTTAAGCCAGGCTTTCCGGCGCATGGCCAAGTTTGTTAAATCCCGCGGTGTACGGCCCAGAAAAATTTTCAGCGCTGTCGCGGAAAAGGAAGCCTCACCCGGTCCTAAAGAGGCTGCAGGTTAATGGATTGCAGGAGGTCCGCAGTATTAAATGAGCAGTGCGGTAGACCAAATGAAAAAAAATCTGGCCGGCGCATTAACACATTCGGTCCAAAAGGCCGTCAGTCAGGGTTTTTTACGGGATTTGCAAGAACTGCCCGATTTTATTATCGAGATTCCCAGGGAAAAGGACCACGGTGATTTTGCAGCCAACCTGGCCATGCTGTTATCTAAAGAGGTCCGTCTGCCCCCGCGGAAAATAGCCGAGATTTTAAAAGGCTGTATTGACCTGCAGGGTTTGCCGGTTGAAAAAGTAGAAGTTGCAGGCCCCGGATTTATAAATTTTTATCTGGACCCAAGATGGGTTTTGGAGATTCTTCCGGAGATTATCACCCTTGATGAAAATTACGGCCGGCAGGATTTTGGCGGGGGCGCGAAGGTTCAGGTGGAATTTGTCAGCGCAAATCCCACAGGGCTTTTGCATATGGGAAATGCACGCGGCGCTGCCCTTGGAGACAGCATCGCTTCTATTTTAAGCTTTTGCGGTTATCAGGTAATCAGGGAGTTTTACATCAATGACGCCGGCCACCAGATCGAACTGTTAGGGGACTCCCTTCAAGCAAGATATTTTCAGCTTTTAGGCCGTCCGGCTGAAATTGCTTCTGAGGGTTATCACGGTGAAGATATTGTTGAAACGGTAAAGGGTTTTATAAACCTATACGGGGACAGTCTCCTGGATGTTAGTGAGGAAGAACGTAAAAACACACTTGTAGATTATACCCTGAAGGAAAAACTTGCTGTAATTAAAGAAACCCTGCTTTCGTTCGGCGTATCTTATGATGTATGGTTTTCCGAACAGGACTTGCATAAAAAAGGTGTTGTTCGGGAAATTGTTGACCGTCTAAATTCAATGGGTTTTTTGTATGAACATGACGGGGCGCTCTGGTTTAAAGCCGGGGAATTCGGCGTGGAAAAAGATGAAGTAATTTTGCGCAGCAATGGGGCGCCAACGTACTTTGCCGCTGATATTGCCTACCATTTCAATAAATTTCAACGCGGCTTCGATCGGGTAATCAACATCTGGGGGGCGGATCATCACGGACATGTCGCCAGAATGAAAGGCGCGATGGCAGCTTTGGGATACAACCCTGACGCCCTGCAGGTTATAATAATGCAGTTGGTTCGCTTATACCGCGACGGCGAAATCGTCCGGATGAGCAAACGCTCCGGCCAGTATGTGACTTTGGAAGAGTTAATTGAGGAAGTTGGCCGCGATGCGGCGCGTTACTTCTTCGTTATGCGCAGCGCGGACAGTCATTTGGACTTCGATCTCGACCTGGCCCGCGCCCAGTCCAACGAAAACCCTGTATATTATGTTCAATATGCCCATGCCAGGATTTGCAGCATTTTGCGTCAGTTGGATGAAACCGGAAAAAAACTGCCGGCGCCCGGACCGGATGACCTTAATTTGCTGAAGGAGGAAGCTGAATTGGTCCTTGCCCGGAGGCTGGCTGATTTTCCCGAAGAAGTATCAATGTCCGCCAAGGATCTGGCCCCTCACAGACTGACCAGATATTTGCACGAGGTAGCCGGTTTGCTGCACAGTTTTTATAACAGCCATCGTGTAATCAGCCAGGATGAACGGTTGTCTTGCGCCAGATTAATGCTTGTCAAAGCAACTCGGATAGTCTTATGCAACGGAATGCGTCTTCTAGGTATACAAGCCCCTGAACGCATGTAATAAACGCATGTAATAAAGGAGGGGTTTTCAACATAGCTAAATTTGTTTTTATCACTGGCGGAGTTGTTTCTTCACTTGGCAAAGGAATTACAGCCGCGTCGCTGGGCTGTCTTTTAAAAAGCAGGGGCCTGAAAGTCGCCATTCAAAAACTTGATCCTTATATCAATGTAGACCCCGGCACAATGAGCCCTTATCAGCATGGGGAAGTATTTGTTACGGAAGACGGGGCTGAAACTGACTTAGATCTTGGACATTATGAACGGTTTATTGACAGTAATTTGAGCAGAAGCTGCAACGTAACTACCGGCGGCGTCTACTGGTCGGTAATTACCAAGGAGCGGCGGGGTGACTATCTAGGAGCGACTGTCCAGGTGATTCCTCATATAACAAATGAAATTAAGGAAAGGGTACTGCACATCGTTTCTGAAAGCAATCCCGACGTAGTGATCAACGAAATAGGGGGTACCGTAGGAGATATTGAATCCCTGCCCTTTCTTGAAGCGATACGCCAGCTGCGCACCGACCTGGGTAGGGATAATGTGATGTACATCCACCTTACGCTGGTGCCCTTTTTAAAGGTAGCCAACGAATTAAAAACAAAACCTACCCAGCACAGCGTCAAAGAACTGCGCAGCATCGGCATCCAGCCTGATGTAATTATCTGCCGCACTGAAAATCCGCTTCGCCCCGAACTTGAAGACAAGCTGGCCCTTTTTTGCGACATCGACAAGGATGCCGTTATCCAAGCAGTCGACGTGTCGTCTATCTATGAAGTTCCCTTGGTGCTTGAGGACGAAGGCCTTGGTGAAATCGTCGTCCAGCGCCTGGGTTTAAAATGCCAGCCTCCTTCGCTGCAGGAATGGCGCGATATGGTAGACAGAATGAAAAAACTGCGGGAAAACGTGACCATTGCGATCGTCGGAAAATATGTTTCCCTGCCCGACGCATATTACAGCGTCAGCGAAGCTCTCCGCCACGCCGGGCTGAGCCATGGCGCCGCTGTGGATATTAAATGGATCAATTCTGAAGAGCTTGAGCGCCGGGAAGCGGAGTATTATTTGACAGGCGCTGACGGAATTGTTGTGCCCGGCGGATTTGGAGACAGGGGCATAGAAGGCAAGATTGAGGCAATATCTTATGCGCGGCAGAAGAAAATTCCTTTCCTTGGGCTTTGCCTTGGAATGCAGCTGGCTGTGGTCGAGTACGCAAGAAATGTACTAAATTGGAAGGATGCAAACAGTTCGGAATTTAATGCGGCTACATCCTATCCTGTTATAGATTTGCTGCCCGAACAGAAAGAGATTGATAAAATGGGAGGGACCATGCGGCTTGGTTCTTATCCATGCAAACTTGAACCAGGGACGCTTGCACACAAAGCATATGGTGAAGAGATAATTAACGAGCGTCACCGTCACCGTTATGAGCTGAACAACTTTTACAGGGCGGCTCTAAGTGATTACGGTTTGGTTTTCAGCGGAACACTTCCTGACGGGTACCTCGTGGAAATTATAGAGCTGTGTGATCACCCGTGGTTTGTCGCCACTCAATTTCATCCTGAATTTAAATCCCGGCCAAACAGGCCGCACCCGCTATTCAGGGATTTTATAGGCGCTTCATTGACATTAAGAAAAACCAGGTGAAATGCAGAATCTTTTTAAAAGAGGTGTAGATTGATTTGAACCGTAAGGCAATTGCCGTATCGGTTGTCGGGGTCGTAGTTATATCTTTGTTAACAGCCAGTGTGGTGGGTTTGTTTGTCCCCGGCCGAAACAGGGAAAGCACTAAAAGCCCTGTGCTGTATAAAGAAAAGGCCGTAGGGATTATTTCCATCGAAGGCCCCATTATATGCGGGAGTGATACAGCCAGCGCCTGGGGTTCCGATGTTTATTCGGACAATATTGTATCTTCGTTAAGATCGGCGGCGGATGATCCGAAAATCAAGGCTGTGGTATTAAGAATAAACAGCCCCGGGGGCACTGCGGCAGGCTCCCAGGAAATTGGCGCTGAAGTTGACAGGTTCCGCAAGACGGGTAAAAGCATAGTAGTTTCTATGGCTGATGTTGCCGCTTCGGGAGCTTACCTGATAGCCTGCCGGGCGGATAAAATACTGGCCAATCCCGGAACTATAACCGGGAGCATAGGAGTTATCATGGAAGTTAGTAATTACAGCGGCCTTTATAATAAAATAGGCGTTTCTTCGCAAACTTTTAAAAGCGGGCAGCATAAGGATATGGGCTCATCCAACCGGATGGTTGCAAAAGATGAGCAGGTTCTTTTTCAGACTATGGTTGATGAAATTTATGGTGATTTTGTAAATTCCGTTGCCGCCGGAAGGAAAATGAAGCTGGAAAAAGTAAAATTGCTTGCCGACGGACGTATCTTTACAGGTACTCAGGCAAAGCAGGCCGGCCTGGTCGACGGTCTTGGAAATTACCAGGACGCTATCGCTCTGGCGGGTAAACTTTCGGGTTTGGGGCCGGAGCCGAAGGCAGTTGAGATCGGCGCGAATAAAATCTGGCATGAAATTTTTGGTGATTCGATAGGCCCTTCTGCATTCTTCGGGTTTATCAGGCAGTTAACAAATTTAAGCGAAAACGGGATCAGCGGGGCGCAGATGCAGCAGACCGGCCCTTCCCCTGTAGCCCTAATGTTTTACCAACAAAATTTCTAAAGGCAGGGATTCCTCTTGGAAGAATATGCCGCTTCCTGTCCGGAAGTTCCGTCTGAAGCCGTACAACAAACGGGTGTATTAGAGCTTATTTACGGGGTGCTGTTTGACCCTGCGGAAACTTTTAAAAAAGTGGCCGAAGCGCCGCCGCTTGGATTGTCTGTTCTAATTTTTTCACTGGTTAATATCACGGCAATATTTATGAGTTTTCTAACCTTCCTTCATCTGCTTAACAAAAGCCTTCCCGCCGGCAGAGCCAATCTTACACTGGCAATAATAATTTTAATAGTATTTTTTGGTTTGCTTGCAAAAATATGCAACTGGTTATTATCCACAAGTGTTTTTCATTTGTTGGCGGAACTTCTGGGAGGCAGGGGCAGCGTGAAGAGCCTGCTGGCAATCGTAGGTTTGAGTTACCTGCCGTTTATTTTTTTGGCGCCTGTTGAACTGCTGCTGTTAATTTGGGGATTAAACAGCGTTGTTGTTATTCTGGTTATGATCTTGAACTTCTTAATCTTTATCTGGTGGCTGGCACTGATGGTTCTTGGCGTCCGTCAGGAGTATTGTTTTTCCGCCGGCAGCGCTTTAGCCGCAGTTTTACTTCCTATATCTCCATTCATCCTCCTCCTATTACTCCCCGTTTTTCTAATAACTGTCGGGTCTGTTTTAATTTCCATCTGTCGCTGAAACCTTTTAAAAATTACTTTATAACAATGCAGGGATTTGTATTTTTGCCGTCGAATGTATGTGCTAAATAGATGTCGTCTTATAACTATGTAAAATTCAGCCTTAAAGGTGAAATAAGACAGATGAGTTGTGATCTGCTGATTGTCGATGATCAGGCTGGCATCCGGCGGTTGCTCTGTGAAGTTTTTTTAGAAGAGGGCCTGGATGTTGAGATGGCAGCTTCAGGCTCTGAAGCCCTGGGAAAGGCTGTTTCACAAAAGCCCCGGGTGATTATACTGGACAGCAATATGCCTGAAATGAGCGGTCTGGAAACTGCTCAGAAAATTAAGGAACTTGACCTGGATACAACAATAATGATGATCTCTGCCTTCGATGACGCATTTTATATATCAAAAGCTAAGGATCTTGGAATAAATTATTACCTCAATAAACCTTTTGACTTAATGAGTCTCCGCTCAATGGTGCGGAATATATTAAAAGAAATTAAAGAAACTGAAGTGGCGGTTTAGTTTGCATTGTCAATTGAAATGAAAGGGGTTTTAACTCTTGATCATTACTACAGAGACGATGCTGGCAATGCGTTGCCCCAAATGCGGTAAACTGGAATTTCATAAACTCTCCCGCTTTACCTTTTCCGGCTCTAATTCTGTCGAACTTGCCTGTACTTGTGGAGCGACCAAGATGATTATTTCCCTCAGGAAAAGAGGGGAGTTGTGGTTTCAGCTAAGCTGTGTAGTCTGCGAAACAATGCATTTACGTGTAATTAGCAGCCAGTCTATAAGGCAGCAAAAGGTCGTCACTTTTACATGCCAGGAAACAGGACTTGAACTGGGATATATGGGTCCTTATGATAAAATACGTCAATTAATCCAAAATCCAAAAGAAGTTGAACTGCTGTTCAGCGAGCTTACGAGCGAGGATTATTTTAATAACAGCGATATAATGCATCAGGTTTTAACTTATATTAATGAATTGGCCGAGCAGGGACTAGTATCCTGCCAATGTGGAAATTATAATATATCGATAGACATCTTTCCTGACAGGCTGGAACTGCAGTGCAATAAGTGCAAGGGGACAAGCATAATCTATGCCGAAACTGAGGAAGATCTATCTATAGTTCAACAGGTGGATGAACTTGAACTGATCAAGGAAGGTCTTGGGTTTCTGGATAGCCTTGCGCATACAAGCCTCTCGAAAAAAAATCATTATCAGCATGATCAATAATAATCTTAAAAAGCAGAAGGTAACGCCGCAATGATCTTTACCCCGGTTAAAGTTTTGCTGCAGGATGCCGAAAAAAACGGCTATGCTGTCGGCGCTTTTAATATCAGCAATATGGAGATTGCCCAGGCTGTTATAAGCGCCGCCCGGGCCTGTGGTTCACCCGTAATTCTTGCGGTAAGCGAAGGTGTTATCAAATATGCCGGTTTAAACTATATTACAGCGATAGCCAGGGAAGCGGCGGAGAGTGTAACCGTACCGGTAGCCCTCCATCTTGATCACGGTACAAATCTGGAGCAGCTATACAGCTGCATCAAAGCAGGTTTCAGCTCCGTGATGTTCGACGGCTCAAAACTGCCGATTGAACAGAACATAGCCGTTACCAGAAAAGTAGTCGAAGCGGCGAGGAAAGCGGGAGTTTCCGTAGAGGCCGAGATAGGCAGAATCAGCGGTGTGGAAGATAATGTTTCAGTTTCAGAAAGAGAAGCTTTTCTTACCGAACCGGAGGAGGCTCTTTCTTTTGCGGAGCAGACCCGGGTAGATTCACTGGCTGTGGCAATAGGCACCGCGCACGGGCGCTACAGGGGAGAGCCCAAACTTGATTTTGAACGCCTGTCCAAAATAAGTTCATCCATACAAATACCAATTGTCCTTCATGGTTGTTCCGGAGTTCCTTCTGACGCTATTCTTCGGGCCATAGCCCTTGGTGTCCGCAAAATAAATATCGATACAGACATACGCCAGACTTTTATTGAAACAATCAGGCATATAATGAAAACCAATCCTGATGAAATTGACCCCCGCAAGATATTGGGGCCCGCACGACAGGCGGTTGCCGAAATGCTGAAAGCAAAAATGAGCCTGTTTGGAAGCGCCGGGAAAGCCGGTAAAACCGTCTCATAAACAAAAGGAGGATACTTAACAAAATGAAACTTTTCCTTGATACTGCAAATATTGAAGAAATTAAAGCAGCCAGCGCCCTTGGAGTAATCAGCGGCGTAACTACAAATCCATCGCTGATTGCCAAAGAAGGGCGTGTGTTCGAACAGGTAGTCAGGGAAATTACCTCAATTGTAGACGGGCCGATCAGCGCGGAGGCGACTAGTTCCGAAGCCTCGTCCATGATTGTCGAGGCTCAGGAATTAGCTGGTATACATCCCAATATTGTGGTGAAAATACCTTTAACGGCGGAAGGTTTAAAAGCAATCGCCGCGTTGGCTAAAAAAGGAATCAAGACCAACGCGACACTGTGCTTTTCGGCAAACCAGGCCCTGCTGGCGGCTCTTGCCGGGGCATCTTTTGTCAGCCCTTTTGTCGGGCGTCTGGACGATGTCGGCCATGACGGCATGGAGATAGTTGCAGATATAATGGATATTTACGGTATCTACGATTTTCCTGCGCAGGTAATTGCGGCCAGTATCCGGCATCCCATGCATGTGATTATGGCTGCAAAAGCAGGGGCCGATATAGCGACAGTTCCTTATAAAGTTCTGCAACAGATGATTGCCCATCCTTTAACCGACGCGGGCATTAAAAAATTTATGGACGACTGGGCCAAGGTACCTAAGAAATAAGAAATAAGAAAATTTTAATTCTAAATTCTAAATTGGAAGATATCGTCATAAAATAAACCTATATTCTCCTTTGCTTCCAGCAAAATAAGATGATCCTATCCAGTTTTCTATTTGGTTTCCCCTTTTGAACAATTTAAATGGAATTATGGCTATATAGTATCCTATTTAAGGAAGCCGATTTAAATTTTAATAAGGAGTAAATACAGCCGCTTTAAAGCAGATTATTTAAGGAGGGTCATTGTTGACTTTTTCTGAGCTGGAGTCGAAAACTCTGCAAGAATTGTACAAAATCGCCAAGGATTTGGAGATTCCGAGTTATTCAAAGTTCCGGAAAAAAGAGCTGATTTTTGAGATCATCAAAGCGCAAACTGAGAAAACCGGGCTGATTTACGCACAGGGCGTGCTGGAAATCTTGCCGGACGGTTTTGGTTTTCTAAGACCGTTCTGGTATTTTCAGAGTCAGGATGATATCTACGTTTCATCTTCGCAAATCAGGCGCTTTGACTTAAGGACCGGGGACCTTGTCGCCGGACAGGTGCGCGGCCCCAAAGACAGCGAGCGTTACTTCGCCCTTTTAAGAGTTGAACAGGTAAACGGTTATAATGCGGAAAGCGCCTCGGAAAGGCTGCATTTTGACGGCTTGACACCTTTATACCCCCAGGAGCGGATCAAGCTGGAAACGTATCCAGGAGGATACTCGGCAAGAATTATTGATCTGCTGTCTCCCTTGGGTAAAGGGCAAAGGGGATTGATTGTAGCTCCTCCGAAAGCCGGGAAAACAACTTTGCTCAAGGATATTGCCAACAGCATCAGCAGGAACCATCCGGAAATCAAACTGATGGTCCTGCTTGTTGACGAGAGGCCTGAAGAAGTAACCGACATAGAGCGTTCGGTAAAAGGCGAAGTGGTCAGCTCCACCTTTGACGAACCTCCGGAAAACCACGTCAAAGTTGCTGAAATGGTGCTGGAAAGGGCAAAACGCCTGGTCGAACACCATGAAGACGTGGTTATTCTTTTAGACAGCATTACCCGCCTTGCACGGGCTCACAACCTGGTTGTTCCTCCAAGCGGCCGTACTTTGAGCGGAGGCATGGATCCCGCCGCGCTGCATAAACCCAAGCGTTTTTTTGGAGCAGCCCGCAAAATTGAAGAAGGCGGAAGCCTGACGATTATGGCTACAGCCCTGATTGAAACAGGAAGCCGGATGGATGATGTGATTTTTGAAGAGTTCAAGGGTACCGGCAATATGGAGCTGATTCTGGACCGCCGGCTGGCCGAAAGGCGTATATTTCCCGCTATAGACGTCCAGCGCTCCGGCACCCGCAAAGAGGAACTGCTTTTATCCAAGGAAGAGCTTGATTGGATGTGGTACTTCCGCAAAGCCACAGTGAATATGGCGCCCTGGGAAGCTATGGAAATGCTGCTCGATCGAATGAAGAAAATCAAGACCAACGAGGAAATACTGCAGCAGTTTCAAAATGCAGTCCGGAAAGTAGGTCCCGTAGTAACTCCTGACCGGCCGCCTGATATACGCCGCGAACTTTCCAGTTAAGAACAATAATGTATAAATGCGCTATGTTTTGGTAAAACTTATTCATGAGTTTTTAATAACTTGATGGAATGGGTTTTTTATTGGTTTTTTTGCCTCAAGAAGGAGATTAAATTGAAGAACAGCTTTTCAAATTTAAAAAATTTAAAAAAATTATTTGTTGCTATAACGATATGTTCAGTCGGCATATTTAGCTGCTGCCTTACTCCGGCCAGAGCGGGTTTGGATGAATTTATCCGCCGGGATGTGCCTTACTTTAACCAGGCCCCTATGGGCGGGGAAGTAGAAAGCGACAAGTCAACAGCTTATGTTGTTCAGCAAGGAGATACGCTAATCTTCGTTGCTGAAAGGTTTGGCCTGCAGAAGAACGTGGTGGCGAACGCCAATAACTTAAAAGACGAAGATTTTATTGAAGCCGGAAAAGTTCTGCTTATACCCGGGATAGCGCAGAATCATTTGATTCAGCCGGGAGAAACGTTAACCGGCATAGCCCGTGATTACGGAATATCGTTAAATAGTCTGGTTTTGGCGAATAACCTTCTTGATGACAGCGTGGTAATCGCAGGACAGGAACTGATTATTCCTTTATCTGAAAATAATGTTCTGCCTGCCTGGGATTACACCGCCGGCCTGCCTGTAAATAAATTGGTCTGGCCTGTCGCCGGCGGTTGGGTAAGCTCCGGTTTTGGGTTACGTGATGACCGTCCTCATGAGGGTGTCGACATAGCTGCCTTTGAGGGTGATTCGATCAGGGCGATCAAATCAGGACGTGTAATTTTCGCCGGCCCCCGCGGCACATACGGATTAGCGGTAATTATAGACCATGGTTCCGGTTTAACTTCCCTGTACGGTCATACTTCAGCCATCCTGGTCAGGGAAGGGGATTTTGTAAAAGAGGACCAGCTTATTGCCCGGATAGGAAGCACCGGCCGTTCCACCGGCCCCCACCTTCACCTGGAGCTTCGTTTAAACGGCATTCCATATGATCCCCTTTTATGCCTTATGAAGGCCTACGCATAAGAAGCAGGGTCCTTAACAAAGCCATAAGAATCCTCTCCCTTTCGGAAGAGGATTCTTATTTTCCTGCGTTGATTACAAAAAGTGACTATAACTTCCTGCAGGTTTTGCACGACTAGGCGTGGGCGCCATATTTGCCCGAACAGTTTGCCAAAGATTTATACCCTATTTTTTAAGCGGCTGGGAGAAGGCAACCAGTGCTGACGCATGAATAAAAAATCTACCGCCAGCACGGCAATTGGGGGCACGGGGAAGAAAATTTCGTTGCAAATAGGGGTGGACAAGCACAGA
>DFZT01000072.1 GCA_002382755.1 Firmicutes bacterium UBA4049
GTTGAGAAAAAGGAATTTTCCACACGGAACAAAAGCGAAAGCCCTGAGTTAAAGAAAGCTGCGCCTGCTTTTAAAATAAATGTTCCGGAGACTGTTCCGGCAAGCGGCTCTTTGAAACAGGAAAAACCGCCCGCCGGCCCTTCCTGGACACTGGTTTCAGCGGGTCCGGAACCGCCGGTTGAATTCCGTTTTAAAATACTGGACTTCTTATCCGGGATAAGATTATTCAGATAGATCATTTTTAGCTCATATATTTCGCCTCCGTTATGTATAAATATCTTGAGGGGGCGCGGGCAATGGCAAGAATATCGGACTTAAAAATTCGTGAGGTAGTCAACATTGCAGACGGCAGAAGGCTGGGCCCTATAAAAGATATAGACATCAACCTGGAGCAGGGCTGCATTACTTCAATAATCATGCCCGGCCCCAGCCGGCTGGTTTCATTTTTCGGCCGTGAAGAGGAAGTTGTTATTCCCTGGGAGAAAATCAAAAAAATCGGTATGGATGTTATTCTGGTAGATCTAAGGGATGTAGTGGATCTGAATCAGGATAAAAATGCTCTCAAAAACAAAGAACGGCTATGGTAAAATCGTTCTTTAACTTATACCGGCGCAAACTGCGCAGGTTTTGTCATGATTAATGTCAGGTTGCACAACTGCCGGAACTGCATCCGGCGCAGCTATCTCCGCCGCCTGCGAAAGAATCTGAATCACCGCCGTTTTTTCCGGCTGTCCTGAAACTGCTCATTACCCTGTATGGTTCCGGTTTGCCGCATTTTGGGCAGCTGAGGTTTTTGCCCGTTTCACCCATCTGGCACAGCCTCTCAAAACGGCTCTCACATTCCGCGCATTTAAATTCATAAACCGGCATTTGCCAATCACTCCTTAATGTTACTATATCCGGTAATTCCAGTTTACGACGGAAACCTTCCGCTGTCAAGGATAGGTGAAGGTTTGTAAATACAGGGGGCGGTTTTTATGTTTTTTCTTTTTTCATTAAGATATGTGTTAATTGTCGAATAACTTATAAGTAAATATCCAGTTAAAAATTAAAAAAGAATAAAGCGATTATTGGTAAATATTGCCTTGATACTATAGGATGTATTTGCCAATTGTTTTTATCTTCCTGTGTTTTAGGCTTGGCATAATCAATTAAGGGTTTTTTGGATTTTTTCTCTTAGATTCATTTTGATTAAATTTTAAGAATAATATAGCCAATACAGATTTATTGTGATAAAATTCCTAAGCAAACAGTAAACTTTAAAATATAGCGCTCCCTGGCGTCAATACAGTACAAAGCCCTTTTTAAGGGGGTAAGAGCAGTGCCCAGGATACTGGTTGTGGACGATGAAGAGCCTATAGTGGAATTAATCCGCTTTAACCTGGAAAGGGAAGGTTTCGAGGTTATTGCGACAGGTGACGGTGATGCCGCTCTTAAAAAAGTAGCTTCAGAGCAACCTGATCTGATTATTCTTGATCTGATGCTGCCCGGGCAGGATGGTTTATCGGTCTGCCGGATTTTACGCAATGACCCGAATACAAGAGGGATTCCTGTGATCATCCTCAGTGCCCGATCTGAGGAAATAGACAGGGTGCTTGGTTTGGAAATGGGCGCTGACGATTATGTTACGAAACCTTTCAGTCCGCGGGAACTGGTCGCCAGGGTCAAAGCCAGGCTTCGCCGGGAAGCAAAGACACCCGGAAGCCTCTCGGGGCAGTTTAGCAGAGGTCCGATAATTATTGATCCGGAAAGGTTTTCTGTGACAATAAAAGGTGTTAAGTATGATCTGACCCCCAAGGAATTTGAGCTTTTATGCATCTTGGCCCGTGAACCGGGACGGGTTTTTTCGCGTGAATACCTCTTGGAACGTATCTGGGGGTATGATTATATGGGTGATTCACGTACGGTTGATGTGCATATAAGGCATATTCGACAGAAGCTGGAACAGGCGCCTGAACTGCCGCAGTTAGTTGAAACGGTCCGCGGCGTCGGATACCGTTTCAGGGAAAATCTGTAATGGCGAAAAGGGTCTTTTTAATCAAGGGAATCATTTGGCGGCCGGTTGCCTATTTTGTTGTCGTACTGCTGATTTTTTACGGACTTTTTGAACTTTATATCGCCAACAGTCTTAACCTTGTCGGCGCGCTGACTATTATAATACCGTTTTCCATTGGTTTTGCCTGGTTTTTATGGAGGCGTGTCATAAAGCCGCTTGAAGAGGTCAATTCCACAGCCCGGGAAATGGCGCGCGGGAACCTGGACAGGGAACTGCGCATATACACCGGCGACGAATTTGGGGAACTCGCCCGCAGCATTAACGATATGGCCCGCCAGCTGAAAAACACCATTGATGAGATTACGGAAGCCAGGAATCAGGCCGGGGCTATCCTGGACAGCATTGCGGATGGGGTTATCGCAGTCAACAAATCCGGCGAGGTTTTGTTTATCAACCCGGTGGTCGAGAAGGTTTTTGGCATTGACCAGAAGGCCAGTCAGGGCAAAAATATACTTGGCGTTATTCGTAATTATGATGTTGAGCGCCTTCTGGAAAAGGCTTTAAGAACGGAAAAGCCGGTCAGCCAGGAAATAAGGCTTATTTACCCGGAGCCCAAAGTATTTTACGTTAATGCGACCCCCTTGCAGGGACATGGCCGTCAAAAAGGCGGCGCAGTAGTTTTATTTAACGACATCACCCAGCGCAAAAAGCTTGAAGATATGCGCACTGAATTTGTCGCCAATGTTTCCCATGAACTTCGTACACCGCTTACTTCAATCCGCGGTTTTCTGGAAACCCTTTTGGAAGGGAAGATCGAAGATCAGGCAACTATCCGCCGGTTTTTAGAAATCATCAACAGGGAGACTGCCAGACTGACGAGGCTGATTGACGACCTGCTTAATCTATCCAAGATTGAAGAACGGCAGGTAGTCCACCGCTGGCAGGCCGTCCAGCTGTTGGATACGGTAAACAGGGCGGTAATCATGTTTCAGGCCCAGGCAAAGGAGCAAAACCTGGAACTGGTCACAGAACTGCCCGCGGAACTTCCCGTGGTCAGGGGTGATCCGGATATGCTGGCGCAGGTGCTGATCAACCTGGTGGATAACGCAATAAAATTTACACCCGCCGGCGGACGGATAACTGTAAGGGCCGGGGCTAACGAAGAAAATGTAAGAATTGACGTGGAGGACACCGGGATAGGTATCCCGCCGGAAAACATCCCGAGGATTTTCGAGCGTTTTTACCGTGTAGAAAAGTCGCGCTCCAGGGAACTGGGCGGCATTGGTCTGGGTTTGGCGATTGTCAAACACATCATCAGGGCGCACGGCGGGAAAACGGGAGTAGAAAGCATCGTTGGCAAGGGCAGCAAGTTTTCTTTTACCCTTCCGATCGATGATAAGACGGGGTAAAATATTCAAAGGCAGGCTAGTATTAACACCGAAGGTTGGACATTAAATATGAAAAAAAACAAAATGCTCGTCAGGGATTTAAATCTTTATTACATGGATTTTCAGGCTTTAAAAAAAATAAATTTGGATATTGAAACCAACCGGATAACAGCGTTAATCGGTCCTTCCGGTTGCGGCAAATCAACCTTTTTAAGAGTTTTAAACAGGATGAACGATCTAATTGATGGGGTGCGTATTGAAGGGTCCGTTTTTTTGGACGAAGAGGATATATACCGCCCCGAGGTTGATGTTGTAGCCCTGCGTAAGCGGGTGGGGATGGTTTTTCAGCGGCCGAACCCGTTTCCGATGTCCGTTTACGATAATGTGGCCTACGGGCCGCGCGTTCATGGAATAAGGAACAAGAACCGGCTGGATGAAATTGTGGAACACAGTCTGCGGAGCGCTGCTCTGTGGGATGAAATCAGAGACAGGTTGTTTAAATCAGCCCTGGGATTGTCAGGCGGACAGCAGCAGAGGGTATGCATAGCCCGTTTGCTGGCCATTGAGCCGGAAGTTGTGTTAATGGACGAGCCAAGTTCGGCTCTTGATCCGATTTCCACGTTGAAGGTGGAGGAACTTATCCAAATTTTAAAGCAGGAATATACTATTGTTATTGTCACTCATAATATGCAGCAGGCTGCACGGGTTTCCGACCTTACGGCCTTTTTTTTAAATGGTGAGATAGTCGAATTCAGCATTACAGACGAGATATTTACCCGTCCCAAAGACCAGCGTACAGAGGATTATATTACAGGACGGTTTGGTTAAAGGAGTGTTTATAGATGAGTACCCGCGCCGCTTTTGACAAAGCATTAAAAGAACTGCAGCAGGATATTTTACGCATGGCAAGCCTGGTAGAACAGGCTGTTTACGATTCCGTCCAATCTCTGGTTAAGGTGGATGTAACGGAGGCGTCCCAGGTTATTATAGGGGACGATATGATTGATAAACTGTTTCTGGAAATAGAAGAAAAGTGCATTAAGATAATCGCTACCCAGCAGCCTATTGCCAGGGACTTGCGAATAGTTATCACAGGCATGAAAATTTTACTCAACCTGGAACGAATGGCGGATCACGCCGTCGATATCGCACGCTCCGCCATGTGTCTAAGCGGGCAAACCCTGACGGTAAAGCCGCTTGAGTATATTCCCCAGATGGCCAGGCTTACTCAGCAGATGATCAAGGACGGACTTGACTCATATGTCCAAAGCGATATTGAAAAAGCCAGCGCCATGTGCGCCCTGGACGATGATGTGGATTATATTTTTGCTCAGGTATTCAGGGAACTGATCAACTGCATGATGGAAAATCCGGAAGTGGTGATGCAGTCCACCTATCTTTTGCACGTCTGCCGTTACCTGGAGAGAATAGCCGATCACGCCACAAATATCGGCGAGGAAGTAATTTACTTGGTAACCGGGGAGCACAAGGAACTTAATTAA
Organism: Firmicutes bacterium UBA4049; assembly: GCA_002382755.1. Taxonomy (GTDB): domain Bacteria; phylum Bacillota; class Desulfotomaculia; order Desulfotomaculales; family Nap2-2B; genus 46-80. The sequence continues at coordinate 4,887 of DFZT01000072.1, forward strand.
GATAAATGAAACTGCTAATATTAAATGGGCTGGTTGTTTGACCAGCCCAATGGCAATTAGCAGAAATTTTTTGTTATCAATGGTGAATATTACAAAAAGGTGCTATAATGGGCCTGTATGTTCCGGACAGCCAGGTGAAAAAAAGTGGTCGCTGAGCATGAAAAAAGCCTGACCATCGGTGAGAACTTACGCAAAGTAAAAGAGAAAATAGAGCTTGCCGCGAGGAAAGCCGGCCGGGATCCGGCGTCTATAAAGCTGATCGCCGTTACCAAAACAGTTCCGGCAGATCTGATCAAGCATGCCGTCAAAGCAGGTGTAACCTCCCTCGGGGAAAACAAGGCACAGGAAATGCTTTCTAAACAGCCTCTTTTGCCGCCAGATCTGGAATGGCACTTTATTGGGCGCCTGCAGACCAATAAAGTTAAGAGCGTTGTTGGGAAAGTCAGCCTGATCCATTCCCTGGACAGCTGGAAGCTGGCTCTGGCGATAAATGATTTTGCCTTAAAGACCGACAGGCAGGTTATGGTTTTAGTACAGGTTAACGTCGCCGGGGAGGCGTCGAAGCAGGGTTTAGCGACTGCTGAAGCAGGCGGTTTTGTAAAAGAGGCGGCAGATCTCAAAGGTTTGAAAATACAGGGTTTAATGACGATAGCGCCTGAGACGGCAAATCCCGAACATGTCAGGCCAGTTTTTCGCGATCTGAGGCTTCTGGCCGGGCGGTTAAAAAATAATTTGCCCGGTGTTGATTTAAAATACCTTTCTATGGGCATGAGCAGCGATTATGTAGTGGCTGTTGAAGAAGGGGCCAACATGCTGCGTCTGGGAACAGCAATTTTTGGCCCGCGTGAATAAACAAGAAAGGGGGATAATATGGCCAAAAAGTTGATGGACAGGGTATTGGGGTTTATGGGTTTTGAGGAAGAAACCCTTGACGATGAGGAAAGGGCTCAGGAAGAACATTATCGTGATGACGAAGGGTTTATTGCACAGCCAAGGCGCAAAGGACAGGTGGTCAACTTACATGCGCAGCGGCAGGTCAAAGTTGTTGTCGCCGAACCGAAAGTATACGATGACGTCCAAAATTTCGCCGATCATTTAAAAAATCACCGGCCTGTGATTATTAACCTGGAAAAGACCGACGCGGAACTTGCCAAGCGGGTGGTTGACTTTGTAAGCGGCACGACCTATGCCCTGAATGGCTTAATGCGCAAAGTCGGAAACGGCATCTTTCTTTTTACGCCGAGCAACGTTGATATTGCTTCCGAGCTCAGGGAAGAGGACAGGGAACATGACCATAGTCTTTTTTCATGGATGCGTCAGGTATAATTATACTTAGTAAGGAGTAAAGCTGTTGTCTTTACAGAATATTAAAATTGGTTGCCTGGGGGGAGGAGCCATGGCCGAAGCTTTATTGTCGGGCTTAATCAAAAGCGGCCTGGCTCCGGGTAGTCTTTATGTCAGCGATATCAGAAGGGAAAGGCTGGATTACCTTTCTTCCGTATTAAAAATCAATCCTGTTGATGATAACAGCATTCTTGCCGCGCAGGTTGATATTTTGATTATTGCTGTCAAGCCGTCCGCGGTAGGCAGGGTAATGGCTGAAATAAGCGGTTCCTTAGCGGCGGGATGCACTTTGATGTCTATTGCCGCCGGGGTGCCCATAAAATATATAGAGAGTTTTCTTAAAGCCCCGTTTGGGGTAATCAGGGTCATGCCCAACACACCGTGCCTCGTTGGGGAGGGAGCTTGCGCCGTCAGTTCCGGAACATATGCCGCTGCTGTAGACAGGGACCGGGCGTCGGCCGTATTTTCCTCAGTTGGCAGAACGGCTGAGGTGCCCGAGGAATTGATGGACGCGGTAACAGGTTTGAGCGGCAGCGGGCCGGCTTATATGTTTATGATCTTAGAAGCGCTTAGCGACGCGGGCGTCAGGGAGGGCATGTCCAGGGACGTATCACTGCTTCTAAGCGCCCAGACCATGCTTGGCTCCGCAAAAATGGTTTTGGAAAAAAACGAGCACCCCGCCGTGCTTAAAAATATGGTAACTTCACCGGCGGGGACCACTGCTGAAGGACTTCTGGCTCTGGAAAAAAAAGGCCTGCGTTATGCCTTGATGAAGGCAGTAGATAAAGCTGCCAAACGTTCCAAAGAGATTTCCGGCAGCTTGAAATAGAGGTGTGTTCTATGAGTATAGATGCAATTATCAGCAATATTTTTTATATTTACTACCTGCTGATTATCGCACGCATTTTTTTATCTTTTATTCCGCACAACCCTTACAATTCGGTAATTAGGTTTATTTGTGAAGTAACGGATCCGTGGCTGAATATCTTCAGGCGCGTCATACCCCCCATCGGCATGATTGATATATCGCCGATCGTCGCTATTTTTGCTTTGGGAATTGTCCAAAAGATACTGATTACTTTTTTGCATTTTATAGGCTTATAATATACCTTTTTTCCAGGGGGCAAGGGAAATTTGATTACTGCGGGTATTGACGTCGGTTCAACAACCACTAAAGCTGTTGTTGTGGCGGACGGTTTATGGTGCGGAGACGCTCTGGCGCCCACGGGGATTAATAACCGGGCCAGCGCGGAGGAATCACTGGAAAAGGCTCTTGCGAAAGCGCAGATTTCTTCCGGACAGGTAAACCGGATTGTGACCACGGGTTACGGGAGGGCTAATATACCGTTTGCCGACAAGCAGGTGACGGAAATTACCTGTCACGGGCGCGGAGCGCACAGCCTTGTTCCGGGACTTCGCACGGTAGTTGACGTGGGCGGGCAGGACAGCAAGGTGATCTGCCTTGATTCCCGCGGACGCGTTGTCGACTTTGTAATGAATGACAAATGCGCGGCGGGTACGGGCAGGTTTTTGGAAGTTATGGCCAGAGCCCTCGAAAGCGACCTTATAGATATGGTGGCTCAGGCCAGGCGGGGAACCGGGCAGGTCCCCATCAGCAGCACGTGTACGGTATTTGCAGAGTCGGAGGTTATTTCCCACCTTGCTTCGGGAAAACCCAAGGATGAAATTATACGCGGCCTCTTTGAGGCGGTTGTCAACCGCCTGGAAGGAATGGCCCTGCGTTTGAATGTTCAGCCGGAGATTGCCATGACGGGCGGTGTGGCATTAAATGCCGCCGTAGTTGAAATTTTGAGCCGTGTCCTTGGACGGGCCGTGCACGTGCCGGAAAAAGCCCAACTGGTCGGGGCATACGGGGCTGCCTTGATTGCCGCGGAAAAATAAACCGGAAGCGTTTATACAGATGCTCAAGCTGCGTTATGACGGCAATGATTTGATTGTCAAAGTTTATATCCAGCCCAGATCGGCAAAAAACGAACTGGCGGGTTATTTCCAGGACGCTTTAAAAATTCGCTTAAGAGCGGCGCCCGTTGAAGGGGAGGCTAACGAAGCCTGCCGGGTTTTCCTGGCGGAAAAACTGGGCATCTCCAAATCAAGAGTAAAAATTGTCAGCGGATTGACCAACCGCCACAAGCAGGTTAAAATATCGGGCTTAACCGATTCCCAGTTCAAGGAAATCCTCTCCCGGGAGGGAATCTGACTCCCGTCGTAAATAATTTGCATAAGGAAGGTCAACTGCCTACGCGCTCATGTTCGCCTCTTATACTTGTACGAACTCGTTCACCCTCGGGTTCGGTCAAAACTCGACGCTTACGCACCTCAAACACTTCCCTCGCTTATCCTCGGGTTCTCTCGTTCTCTGAATTAAGGCTCAAAATCGCACTTAAGGCATTGCCCTCCCTCTATTGATGATTTTTATCTTTTAAGCTGACACAGCTTGAAATTAGATACCTATTCAACTACAGAAAGATATTCTTCCCACTTCAATATTTTGAAATATTCCCCTAAGGGACTCTTCCTGTATGTGTTTATGCACGCGTCATGGCCGGCGAGAGGATAGGCTGTGCAGCAGTCTTCCAGGATAACGCTTTTAAAACCGTTGGAAAAGGCGTCGAAGGCCGTCAGCAGCACGCAGTACGGAGTGGTTATCCCGGCGACAGCTACCCTTTCCACCCCATTATCCCGCAGGGTGATATCCAGGTCGGTTTTAAAAAAAGAACTCATCCGCCGTTTTTCTAAAACGATGTCACTTTTGAGCGGCTTAAGTTCGTCAATCACTTCCACGCCCGGGGTTCCCCGGAGGGCGTGGGGCTTCATCTTTCCTCCCAGAAATAAATTGTCCGTCGGGTAAAAACTGTCGCAGGCAAAAACGACCAGCAGCCCTTTTTCGCGGGCTTTCTCAAGCATCTTTTGGATGCTCGGAATAATTGTCTTGGCCTGCCCGCTGATCCCGGTATGAAGATCGGTTTTGATATTGTCCTTGAGCATATCGACAACTATTACTGCATCTTTCATTTTTAATCCCATTCTCCCTTATTCAAGATTTTCCATGGCGCCGACCGTTTTCGAGCAACGGGGGCACAGTGTCGGGTGCGCGGCGTTATTTCCTACGTTCTCATGGTGCATCCAGCATCTTTCACATTTGCCGCCCTGCGCCCGCCGGACCTTAACGGCCAGTCCGTCAACCGCCGCTGTGGCTGGAATATCCTCCTTGGCCGCTCCGTGCAGTTTTACTGAAGAGACTATAAAAAGAGTGGAAAGTTCTCCCGCCGAATTCCGCAGGAAATCAAAAAGTTCACCCGCGGCATATAAATCAACCGCCGCTTCCAGGGAGTTGCCAATCAGTTTGTCCCTTCTCGCCTGCTCAAGGATACGGGTAGCTTCACTCCGGACTTCCAAAAGTTTTTCCCACTTTTTGTCCAGTTCAACGTCCAGGTATTCCTCATTAACTTCCGGCAGATCGGTCATCTGTACGCTGACCGGTGTTCCTTCCTGTTCCGGAAGGTAGCCCCAAATCTCTTCGCTGGTAAAGGCGAGGATAGGCGCCAAAAGACGAACCAGCACATTTAAAGTTTCGTGCAAAACAGTTTGCGCCGACCGCCTCGGAAGAGAATTGGCAGGCGCGGTGTAGAGCCGGTCTTTGATAATATCCAGGTACAGGGCGCTCATGTCAAGAACGCAAAAGTTATGCACAGCGTGATGAACGACGTGGTAGTCATAATTGCTGTATGCCGCCAGGACGCGCTGGATTAACTGGTGGAGCTTTAAAAGGGCCCAGCGGTCAATCTCGGGCATTTTTTGATAGGCAACCCCGTCGGTTTTTGAAGAGAAGTCATAGAGGTTGCCTAAGAGAAACCTGCAGGTATTGCGGATTTTCCGGTAAGCGTCGGACAACTGGTTTAAAATACTTGGCGAAGCCGCCAGATCGCTGCGGTAGTCCGCCGAACTGACCCACAGGCGCAGAATATCGGCGCCCATCTGCTTGATTACTTTCATCGGGTCAACGACGTTGCCCAGGGATTTGCTCTGCTTGTACCCTTTTTCGTCGACCACAAAACCGTGCGTCAGGACAGTCCGGTAAGGCGCCTCTCCCCGGCTGGCGACTGCAGTTGAGAGGGAACTGTTGAACCAGCCCCGGTACTGATCGCTTCCTTCCAGGTAAAGGTCAGCCGGCCATCTTAAGTCCGGCCAGATTTCGGGCTGTTCCAGCACGCCTGCATGGCTGGTTCCGCTGTCAAACCAGACGTCCATGATGTCATTTTCTTTATTAAACTTGGTCCCGCCGCATTCGGGGCAGGATAAACCTTCCGGAATTAGTTCCGCAGCCTCGCGGGCAAACCATACGTCCGAACCATACGCACGAAACAGCTTCTGCAAATGCGCGGTGGTATCTTTACTGATGATTTCTTTTCCGCAGCCGGCGCAGTAGAAAATTGGTATCGGCACTCCCCATGTGCGCTGCCGGGAGATGCACCAGTCGCTTCTGCCGGCCACCATGTTGTAGATGCGTTCTTCACCCCAGGGAGGAATCCACTTTACGCCGTGAATGGCATCCAGTGTATCCCGGCGGAACCCTTCCACGGAAGCGAACCACTGTTCGGTAGCCCTGAACAGGATCGGCTTTTTGCAGCGCCAGCAATGGGGGTACTGGTGCGAAATAGTCTCCTCTTTTAGGAGATCGCCGCTTTGCTGAAGCACATCCTTAACCTTCCCGTTGGCGTCGCTGTAAAACAGCCCGGCAAATTGCGCGGCATCTTCGGTAAAAACGCCGTGGTTGTCAATCGGTGAGAGCATAGGCAAGTTGTAGCGCAGGCCGACGAGGTAATCTTCATGGCCGTGTCCCGGAGCGATATGCACGCACCCGGTGCCTGCATCCAGAGTTACATAAGTGTCCAGGACGAGTTTTGACTGCCTGTCGAAGAAAGGATGCCGGCAGACGACGCCTTCGAGATCCCGTCCTGTAAACTCATTCAGGATCTGTTCGCAGTTTAAGCCGGCGGCGCCGCAGAAGTTTTCCAGGAGCTCTTTGGCAACCAGATACTTGTTATCGCCGGTCTTGAACAACACATATCCGTAGTCGGGATGAAGACAGATGGCAGTGTTTGAAATCAGCGTCCAGGGAGTCGTCGTCCAAATGATGACCCAGGTATTTTTTTCCGGCAGGACACCTTTGCCGCCGGTTACAGGAAACCTTACGTAAATCGAAGGAGAATGTTTGTCCTGGTACTCGACTTCGGCCTCGGCTAGCGCCGTCTCGCAGGTTGCGCACCAGTAGACCGGCTTTAGACCCTTGTATATAAAGCCCCTCCTGGCCATTTCCCCGAAAACCCCGATCTGGGCCGCCTCGTAATGGGGCATCAGCGTCAGGTAAGGGTGGTCCCAGTCCCCGCGCACCCCCAGGCGTTTGAATTCGTCTCTTTGAATGTCGACGAATTTGAGCGCATATTCCTTGCACTTGTTGCGGAATTCTACGATACTGATCGAGTGCCTGTTTAAGCCCAGACTTTTGATTGCCTGCTGCTCGATCGGCAATCCGTGGGTGTCCCATCCGGGCACATAGGGAGCGTCATAGCCCGCCATGGAGTGGTATTTAACCACAATGTCCTTGAGGATCTTGTTTAAGGTATGTCCAAGGTGGATGTGGCCGTTAGCGTAGGGCGGCCCGTCATGGAGGATGAACTTTGGCCGTCCCGCGTTTTTTTGCTGGACCAGGCGGTATATATCTATTTCATTCCAGAATTTCAGGATTTCAGGTTCGCGCACGGGCAGATTGGCCCTCATTGGAAAATCCGTGCGGGGCAGGTTCAGGGTCTTGCTGTAGTCCATTTTCTAAACACCTCGGAAACAAAAAAAATATCTTGGCTTGCTTACATAAGATCAACGATTTATATTATATTAGAAAGTATTGTTAAACGTCAATGTTTCCGGGAAGTTAAAAAAACAAAGGGGTTGCTGTAAATATGCCTGTTTATGAATTTTCCTGCCGCGACTGCGGCAAAAGGGCGGAGATTCTGGTCAGGTCTTTTGAAGATAAAAACCCGGCCTGCCCTTTTTGCAAAGGCGTTTCCCTGGTCCGGGTCATGTCTTCTTTCGCATACCACCGCAGCGAAGGCGACCGGCTGGCCGGCCTTGATACAAGCGCGAGGAGCAGCGAGGATTATTATAGGGACGACCGCAACGTCGGTCTCTGGGCAAAGAAGCGGATGAAGGAAATGGGCATGGATCCGGGAAAGGAATTCGACGGGGTAATCGAAGAGGCGCGTAAAAAAGCGGCGGACGATTTGAAAGATTGATAAATAGAAAGGATTCTATGGAAAAAAGGATTATCTGCGCCCTGGATTTTGACGAACCGGCCAGGGCTATGGAACTAGTCCGGTCCCTTGACGGGGTAGTCGATTTCTTTAAAGTGGGCATGGAACTGCAGCTTGCCGGCGGAACGAAAATGCTGCAATGGCTTTTGGATAACGGCAAACGTGTTTTTCTGGATATGAAATACTTTGATGTTCCGGAAACTGTCCAAAAAGTTGTTAACCTTGCGGCGAGGCTGGGAGTAGATTTCTTAACGATTCACGGAAACGGCGGGATTATCAAGGCCGCCGCCGCCGGCCGGGGTAATTCGAGCTTAAAACTGCTTGCGGTAACTGTTTTAACATGTCTGGACGCCGCGGATATTTTAGATTTTGGTTACAGCTGTTCGGTTAAAGAACTGGTTCTGGCCAGGGCGAAAAAGTCCGTTCAGGGCGGGTGCGACGGTGTAATTGCTTCCGGTTCGGAAGCTGCCCTGTTAAGGAAAGAACTCGGCCGGGATAAATTGATCGTAACTCCCGGAATACGCAGCGCCGGAAGCGCTGTTGACAGCCACAAAAGGTCGGTGACTCCCCGGGAAGCAATTGATGCGGGGGCAGACTACCTGGTTATCGGCAGGCCAATTACCAAAGCGGCTGATCCACGGAGCGCAGCTCAAAAAATCCTGGAAGAAATCAGCTGACTCCCTCCAGCATGGTTTCTTTTTTAGTCAGGAAAGCGAAAGTTATGGCCACCACGTAGCAAACTGTGCCGGCAATGAAAGCCCACACGTAGCTATGGGTGTGGTCAAATATCCATCCGCCCAATATCGAACCTGTAAAACCACCCAAGCCGTATGCGGAGGAGATCAATCCCATTATCGTGCCGAGCGAGCCTGTCCCCAGCGAGTAGCCTGCCAGCCCCGGCAGGGCCATAGCTTTACCTCCGTAACCCAGAGAATAGATAACCACGAAAATATAGAGCATCCATAGATTTTTCACAGTAATTAAATACAAAAAGGCAATACAGCACAAACTGCAGAAAATAATCAGGCTTTTCTTAAAACCGATTTTGTCACAGACAAAACCTGCCTGCAGCCTTCCCACACCGCTGAATAAGCCGACCAGCCCCATCGCGCTTGCCGCCGCCAGTTTGGGGATGCCCATATCCTCGGCAAAGGGCACAACGTGGGTGGAGACAATCGACAGCGCAATGCAGGTGAAAAATTGATTGCCGTAAAGGCATAAAAAGGTCCGGTTGGAGATCAATTTTTTAATCAGCAGGGCCAGATTAGGGTGATTATTAAGCCCGCCGCCGGGATGATTATTTTTCGCGCCATAAGGCAGAAGGCCTTTTTCTTCCGGATCGCGGACAATAAAAAAGGCAGGTACGAACATGAATAAAAAAAGAAGGACTCCTTCAGCAAAGAAACCGGCCCGCCACCCGTAAACGGGAATGATATAGCCTATCATCAGCGAGACGATAAAGACTCCGAGCCCTATCCCGCACATGCTGACGCCCAGGGCAACTCCCCTTCTCTCGATAAACCACTTTTGAACGACTGAAGAAGGTATTGAATAGCAGCAGCCGGATCCAAGACCGGCCAGGACACCGAAAAAGAAAAGTAACTGCCAGTAATTATGCGCCAAACCAGATAAAAAAAGCCCCCCGCCCAACAGAAGTCCGGCTGCCCAGATGGTTTTTTTAGGGCTGCAGCGGTCTGCAAGAATTCCCGTTATAATTGCCGAAATACCGTAAATCAAGTTGTTGAATGAAGCTAAGGAAGATGTCAGCGCCCTGTTCCAGCCAAATTCCCTGGCCAGATCCAGGACGTAAATGCCGAAGGTCATCTGGGCGGCTGACGTCATCCCGACAAAAGTAAGGGCTATCACAACGATCCAGCCGTAAAAAAGCTTTGGGTTGTCCTGTTGATTGTCAGACATTTTTTATTCATTTCCTTTCTCAAATTAAACCTGCTTCGGCTTCCCTTTTAACCATATACGTTGAGATAATTGCAAGTATATAACATGCCGCCCCGAGGTATAAAGCATAGAAACATTTTGAACCACAATCAAGTACAAAAAGGCCGCGCAGCTCATCGCGCAGAATATGATCAGGCTCTTTTTATGGCCGATTTTGTCGCAGATGAAGCCCGCCTGCCTGCCGACCATGCTGAAGACCCCTACCGTACTCAGGGCGCCTGCAACGACCAGTTTGGGAATGCCGATATCTTCAGCAAAAGGGGCTACATGAGTTGTAACGATTAAAAGGGCCATACAGGCAAAAAAATGGCTGCCGTAAAGGCACAGGAAATTCCTGCCGGTTATTTTACTGCAGCGTGCGCGGACGATTGCGAATTTGGCTTGATATGCGCAATGGAAAGAATGGCTATCAGGTAAAAAAACGCCCCGGCGATAAAAGCCAAACAATAACTGCGGGTCTGGTCAAATATCCAGCCACCCAGTACCGAACCTATAAAGCCACCCGTTCCGAAAGCTATGGCAATAAGGCCGAGGATCTTTCCCAAAGAATTTGTGCCGAATACTTCCCCGGCCAGTCCGGGCAGGGCCATGGCCTTGCCTCCGTATCCGAGCGAGTAGAAAATTACAAATATATAAAGCATCAATAGATTCTTAACTAAAGTGAGGTATAAAAAGGCGACGAGGCAAAGGCCGCAGGAAATGATGAGGCCTTGTTTGTATCCGATCCTTTCACAGAGATATCCGGCCTGAAACCTTCCCACAGCGCTGATGACCCCGACCAGGCCCAGCGCGCCGGCGGCGGCCAGTTTGGGGATGCCCATGTCCTCCGCGTTGGCTACAAAATGAGTATACATGATGATCAGAGAAATGCAGGTGAAAAACTGGTTGGCAAAACAGCCTAAAAAACACTTATTAATAATTAAACTTTTAAAGGTCCAGACATCGTTTAACTTTTGATCAATATTAAGATTGGCTGTCTTTATTTTTTCGGCGCCGTACGGCAAAAGGCCTTTTTCCTCCGGGTTTCCGACCATAAAAAAACTGGCCAGGATCATGATAGAAAAGAGAAAAGCCCCTTCGGCAAAAAAACCCACCCTCCAACCGTAGCGGGGAATGAGCCAGCCGACCAGCATGGAAATTACGAAACTGCCGATGCTTATGCCGCACATGCTTATTCCAAGCGCTACGGATCTCTTTTCAATAAACCACCTCTGGACGACAGAGGAGGGTACGCAGTAACAACAGCTTGTGCCAAGGGCGGCGACAACCCCGAAGGACAGGTACAGGTCCCAAACGCTGCGGGCAAACCCGCTCAGGAAAAGGCCTCCTCCAAGCAGGATGGCGGAAACTATAATAAGCGGCCTTGGTTTGCAGCGATCGGTTATTGTTCCCGCAAGAACGGCTGCCAGGCTGTAGACAAAATAATGGACCGAACTGATTGACGATGTCAGTGTCCTGCTCCAGTGGAACTCGGTGATCAATTCCTTGACATATATCCCATAGGTCAACTGAGCCGCGGCTGTCATACCGATTAAAACGCAGGCCGCAAGCACAAGCCAGCCGTAAAAAAACGCCGGTTTGTTTTGTTTATCGTCTGACATATCTGACCCTTTCGTTTTTTATTATATTTCTGTCAAGTTTGTCATATTTCCTGCTTTTTATAAATAATGATTATGCCGTTTGGCGGACAAAATTTTTAAGAGCCCGGCAGGAAATAACAGTACATGTGTCTAAAATATACATCTAATAAATAGAGTTTAGATTAACCAAGCATAATTAAGGAGGAGATTTCAGGTATGGATTTTGATCTTACAGAGGACTTGCAAGATATCCGGAGACTTGCCCGCGATTTTGCCGAGACTGAGGTAAAGCCTACTGTCGATGCTGACGACAAGGCGCACCGCTTCCGCCCCGATCTGGTCAAAAAGATGGGCGAACTGGGCTTTTTCGGCTGCGCCGTTCCCGAAGAGTACGGTGGAAACGGCATGGGTTTTGCGGCTTTAGCCATCCTGGCTGAAGAAACGGCCAGGGTGTGGAGTTCCTTAAGGCTGGCTTTTGCGGCAAATTTATTGGGACCTGCAATGACCATCCTGCGTTACGGCAGCGAGGAATTAAAGAAGAAATACGTTCCGCCGCTGGTCAATGCGGATGTGTTCGGCTGTTTTGCCTTAACGGAGCCAAATGCCGGTTCCGACGTGGCCGCCATGAAAACCAAGGCCATTCTTGACGGAGATCACTATGTTTTAAACGGCAGCAAGATGTGGATCTCTTACTGCACCGTAGCTGACGTGGGGTTGGTTTACGCCTACACCGATCCTTCAAGACCGGTAAAGGGAATGTCAGCCTTTATCGTCGACATGAAGTCTGAAGGTATCACCAATGAGGCAATTACCGAAAAACTCGGCAACTGGGGCGGCCCGGTAGGCTCAATCACATTTGAAAACTGCAGGGTTCCGAAAGAAAACCTTCTGGGCAAGGAAGGCGAGGGTTTTGTTATCGCTATGAAACAGCTCGACGATACCCGCCTTGCTTCCATGGCCGGCGCCCTTGGCGTCGCCCAAGCATGCCTGGATGCGTCAATTGAGTACTGCAACCAGCGCGAGCAGTTCGGCCAGCTGATCGGCAAATACCAGATGATCCAGGATCAGATCGCCCAGATGGTGGTGGATATAAACGCCGCCCGCCTGATGGTATACAAGGTGGCTTTCCTGAAAGACAAGGGCCGGTCATGCACTCTGGAGACCTCCATGGCCAAGCTTTTTGCCGCTGAAACGGCTAACAAGTGCGCGGACTATGCAATGAAGATTTACAGCGCCTACGGATATTCCGAGGAGTACCCGGTGGCCAGGTTCTTCCGGGACGCCAAGTACTACCAGATAGTTGAAGGCACGAGCAACATTCAAAAGACAATCGTTGCCAACGACGCTCTGGGTTACAGAAAGGCCAACAAGTAGTAAGTAAAAAAGGCCAATTAAATAAGAAAAGATATAAAAGAGGGGATTAGCGCCCCTCTTTTATTATTGTTTTGTTTGTGATTTGCGGCACATTATCCTATTAAGTTGCATGCGCCTTTTAGAATTATGTAGTTGGGATGAGAATTCTTTTCATGCTACAATAATAAAAAACAGTGTTACATATTTCGACAATTTTTCTTGTTGAAACGAGATGTAAACTGGATGAGATATTTAAAAGTGAAATCTATTAATGATGAAATTTATAAAAACATAAAGAGCGTTTGTGGTTTTAGTCTTTTAGAAGCGCTGGTTGCCTTCGCAATACTTGCCGTGTTGCTCATTCCTCTGATTCGTCTTGTTCCTGACTATTATAAGATGTCCAACCGCTCGAATGACAGGTCTTTTTCGGTTGGCCTAGCTCAAGATAAGATAGAAGAATTTAAAAGCAAAAAAATATTAATCAACTTAGCGGTGACCCTTTTTCTGCTGAACATCCCGATTATTCATTCTATGGCAAGCTTGCGGCTCTCATCGAGGGATTGGTCAGGACGCTTTGCTGGTCTCACTTCCGCCGGGATTTCGTCGATGCCGGTAAATCTATTAATGCCCTCAAAGCCTGGGCGGA
>DFZT01000002.1 GCA_002382755.1 Firmicutes bacterium UBA4049
GAGATATGTCTCATACGGGAGAAACCGAGGATAGAGATAATGCTTAGAATATCTATCCCATGTTTGATTTTGGTCGCCCGACAGGGCGAATTTGTTCTTATCAAGTATGCGACGACCAGTCGTTATGCACAGGAGGCAGGATCAATGCGTAAATTATATGTTTTTGACACTACTCTAAGAGATGGGGAACAATCCCTGGGGATAACCCTTAATATCCGGGAGAAACTTGAAATTGGAAGGCAGCTTGTCGATTTGGGTGTTGATATTATTGAAGCCGGTTTTCCCGCTTCCTCGCCGGGAGATTTCAAGGCGGTTCAGCAACTGGCCAGGGAAATTAAGGGTGTTACAATTTGCGGACTTAGCCGCGCTGTAATCAAAGATATCGATCTCTGCTGGGAAGCGTTAAAAGACGCGCAGCGGCCCAGGATACACACCGGCCTGGCCCTGTCTCCGATTCACCGTCAGTTTAAGCTGGGTGTTACACCCGAACAAGGCATAGAGATGGCCGTCGCCGCTGTAAAGCATGCTAAAAAATTTGTTCAGGATGTGGAATATTATTCCGAAGACGCCTTTCGCACCGAACCGGAAATATTAGCCCGGGTTATTTCCGGTGTGATTAAGGCTGGGGCTACAGTTATTAATATACCTGATACAGTTGGTTACGCGATGCCCTGGGAATATGGGGAACTGATCACCTGGTTAATGGATAACGTTGAAGGAATGGATAAAGTTATTGTAAGCGTTCACTGCCATAATGATCTTGGAATGGCTACCGCCAACGCACTGGCCGGGATAAAGGCAGGCGCGTCGCAGGTCGAGGGAACGATCAATGGAATTGGCGAGCGTGCGGGCAATACAGCCCTTGAAGAAGTAATCATGTCAATTTATACGCAGCCATCCAGCTTTGGGATCAAAACTACTGTTAACTATAAAGAGATAGCTAGAACCAGCAGGCTGGTTTCAAAAATAACCGGAGTCCAGGTCCCCGCGCATAAGGCAATTGTAGGTGAGAACGCCTTTATGCATGCCTCGGGCATCCACCAGGACGGTGTTTTAAAGGAACGGTCAACCTATGAGATTATTGACCCTTCGGTGATTGGTATTTCTCAAAATAAAATTGTGCTGACGGCAAGGTCCGGCCGCCACGCTTTGCGGCATTGCCTGGAGGAACTCGGGTATCAGCTGGAGGAACCTGTTTTAAATAAAGTATATGAGAAATTCTTAATCCTCGCGGACCAGAAGCAGGAAATTTTTGACGAAGACCTCCACGCCTTAATGGGCAACAAGGAAGGGATGAACGGCGCCGAAAATATTGTTTTAAAAGGCTTCTCGGTAAGCACCGCGGGCCCTTCCAAAGCCATGGCTACGGTCGAACTGGATTTAGGCGGCAATGTTATTGCGGACGCAGCCTGCGGCAACGGTCCTGTTGACGCTGTTTTTAACGCTATCGACCGCCTTATCGGATTTGAGGTTACACTGGAAGATTACTCTTTAAAATCAATAACCAAAGGGAAAGACGCCATGGGGGACGCGACAGTCAAAATAAAGACAAACGACTCCAGACTGTATATCGGGCACGGGCTCAGCACTGACGTGATCGAGGCCAGCGCAAAAGCATATGTAAACGCACTGTCTAAAGCCGTAGCCCGGCCGGTCTCCAACTCCTAAGGCGGATGGAGATGGAGGGGGTTTGCCCGGTGGAACATATTATTAACTTTGATCCCGATCCCTCAGTAAAAGTAGGCCATGCGACAAACAGCGAAGCCCATACCGGTTGTACAGTCATTATCATCAAAGACGGCGCTATGGGCGGGGTGGATGTCCGGGGATCCGCTACGGGCAGCCGCGAGATAGAACTGCTCAAACCCTTGCAGCGGGTAGACCAGGTACACGGTTTGCTGCTCACCGGGGGAAGCGCCTTTGGCCTGGATGCTGCAGGCGGAGTAATGGCGTGGCTGGAAGAAAGAAAAATAGGTTTTAAAACAGCGGCGGGATTTACCGTTCCTATCGTTCCCGCCGCTGTTTTATTCGACCTTGGGATCGGTGATTTCCGCGTCCGGCCCGATAAAGCCATGGGTTACGAGGCCTGCTGCAATGCAAAAAGCGGTTATGTCGAAGAGGGCAATGTCGGAGCGGGAACAGGCGCAACGGTCTGTAAAATACTGAGCAAGGATTACCGTGTGAAATCAGGCCTCGGGGCCTGGTGGGAGGACATGGGAAACGGATTGACAGTGTCTGCTGTTGTTGCGGTCAATGCCCTGGGTGATATCCTTGATGAGAACGGCAGGCTGATGGTCGGACCCAGGGACAGGAAAACCGGGCATATGTATTCCACAATGTCTGTCTGGAAGAAGAAGGTATCCGACCCGGAGAATTTCAGGGACCCGGACATTGGTATAAATACGACTCTTGCCGCTGTTGTAACTTCTGCTTTGTTAACCAAAGAGCAGGCAAATAAAGTTGCCCAGATGGCCAATACAGGCCTTGCCCGCTGTATTGAGCCCGCGCACACGGAATATGACGGAGATATTACTTTTGCCCTTGCCACCGGCAAAGTCTCCGCAGATGCGAGCCTTATCGGCGCTGTCGCGGCCAGGGTACTGGAAACGGCAGTCCGCAGAGCTATCCGCGCCGCCTGGCCGGCGGACGGGATACCCGCTTACCGGGACATCTGCAGGGAGTAAATAAATACAATTAAATTACTGTCAGAGGTGAGAAGTTTTTTGTATAAATACAGGGTTGTAGCCACAATTGTTGAAATCAGGGGCAAAGACGGTTGTTCTTACGGTCATAAAGTCGGCGACAGTTTTGAATTCTCACAGTATATGCCCGGCGGCCTCTGCCAGTTTGCATATGATTCGCTGCGCTCTGCGGTTGCGGCATTGCTTTATGGAGGAAATTTTCCCTGGGCGCAGAATAGTGAAGTTACAACCTGGGCCTGCCCCGATCCTGAAAACACTGTAATTTTTGAATTAAGGCGGTTCCCGGCGGAATAACACAGTTAAACTCTGTATTTTTCAAGGGGGGTTTTTGATTATTGGAAATTTATGTGATTAAAACACTTCTGGGCCTTATCAGAGGCGATATTACGCGGCAGGATACGGAGGCGGTTGTCAACGCGGCCAATTCAAGTTTGATGGGCGGCGGCGGGGTTGACGGGGCAATCCACAGGGCCGGAGGGCCAAAGATACTTGAGGAATGCAAACAAATAGTCGCCAGGCAGGGAAGGCTGCCTGCAGGCGAGGCGGTGATTACCACCGGGGGCAATCTGAAGGCCAGGTATGTCATACATACAGTTGGTCCTGTCTGGAGAGGCGGAAACAGCGGGGAAGACGAACTGCTGAGGAGTTCTTACCTGACCAGCCTGTCTTTAGCCTGGGAGAAAGGTATTTCCACAATCTCATTTCCTTCGATAAGCACCGGGGCATACGGTTTTCCCGTCAAACGCGCCGCAAGAATAGCTCTTTCCACGGTTTTTGATTTTTGCCAGAACCATCTGGTTAAAGAGATCCGGTTTGTGCTTTTTAGTGATCAGGACCTTAAAATATATGAGGAAGTGTTAAAATGCCTGGTTTAGCAGAAGGTAATCCGCAGGGGGACAGGGAGCTTTTAAAAGAACTGGTCAGGGAAAGGTCCTTTAAATTTGGCAGCTTTATTCTTTCCAGCGGGAAGGAAAGCACTTATTATTTTGATGGAAAACAGGTGACCTTATATCCTCAGGGAGCTTACCTGGTGGCCAGGGCTATTCTTGAAAAAGTCAAAGATATTCAGATCCAGGCTGTAGGAGGCCCTACTCTGGGGGCTGATCCGATGGTTGGCTCGCTGGCGCTGGTTCTTTATCTGGAAGGGATGGACTTAAAGTTGTTTATTGTCCGCGAGACGGTTAAAAAGCACGGTACAAAAAGGGTTATTGAGGGACCTCAGCTTACTGCAGGCGATCGTGTGGTTATTCTGGATGACGTTATTACCAGCGGGGGGTCAATTATTAAAGCGATTGAAACCGTCCGGGAAGTTGGATGCAAAGTTGTCAAGGTGGTAACATTAATCGATCGCCGCGAAGGAGGGACGGAAAAGATTGAAAAGATGGGTATCGAAGTAGATCCCATCTTTAACATTAAGGATTTTAGATAGGGTTTTTATATGTTGAACCGGAAATTAATTATATCCCCGTCTTCAACGATATATTCCTTTCCTTCCAGCCGCGACATCCCTTTTTCCTTGACTTTGTTCACCGAGCCGAGTTCGAATAAGTCGCGGTATTTAGTTACTTCAGCCCGGATAAAGCCCCGTTCCATATCGGAATGAACTTTTCCCGCAGCCTGCCTGGCATTGGTTCCCCGGTTTATCGTCCATGCCTTAACCTCGTCGGATCCAATCGTAAAAAAAGAGATGAGGTTTAGCTGCTGATAAGCAGCCCTGGACAAACGCGCCGTCCCAAGTTCCCCGATATTAAGGTCGTTTAGAAACATTGCCTGCTCCGCCGGGTCAAGCATACTAATTTCCATTTCCAACTGTCCGCAAATTTCAATTACGGTTATGCCACGCGTATTCGCAAGGGCTTCTAGTTCTGTTTTTCCGGGGTAAGTATTTTCTTTAAACTGGTTTTCATCCATATTGATGACAATTATCTGAGGTTTTTCGGTAAAGAAGCTGGGGATCGTCAGCATTGCCCGTTCTTCCTCGGCAAGGCCTGTGTTGGCGGCGGTTACGCCTGTTTCCATAGCTGAGCGGAGCTTTTTTAACAGCGGCAGTTCCGCCGCAGCCTCCCTGGTAATCTTTTTGCCTCCTTCAATGCGCTGAATTCGCTTTTCAACAACGTCGAGGTCAGCGAGGAGAAGTTCAAGATCAACCGTTTCAAGATCTCTTAAAGGATCAATATTGCCGTAAACATGCGGCAATTCAGGGTTATCAAAAGTGCGGACGATCTGGATCAGCAGATCGACATTGCGGATTCCGTCAAGGAACTGGTTGCCGCCGCCCTTTCCCTGGTTCGTTCCGCTGGTCAGTCCGGGAACATCGCTGCAGATTATCTGTGCGTAAACTGTCCGGCGGGGTTTGCATAACTGGGTTAAAAAATCAATTCGCGGGTCGGGAACTTTGACTGCTCCCGTATTTGTTTCAAATTTGCCTGATAAAAAATCGCTGGTCTGCGCTCCGGCCTGGGTCAACAGGTTGAAGATAGTTGTTTTTCCAACCGCCGGAAGGCCTACCAATCCGGCTGTCAACATTTTAAAACCTCCTTTGATTCGGCTTTTAAGATTTTAGTACAAGTCTTTTCGCAGGTGTCTCAGCAAAGGAAGTTCCTGCCTGACCTTTTCAAGGAGTTGTAAATTAACCTCCGAGTAGATTATTTCCTCTTCTTCTCCGGCTTCAGCCAGCACTTCCCCCCAGGGGCTGCAGATCAAAGAATGCGCGTAACCTAAAAAGCGTTCGGAATAATCGCGTGCAGCGGCGACTCCGGCGGTAAAAACCTGGTTGTCGATTGCACGTGCCTGGAAGGTGATTTTCCAGTGAACCTGGCCTGTTGTGAGGGTAAATGTGGCGGGTATGATTATTACCTGGGCGCCGTTTAAAACCATTTGGCGGATCAGTTCGGGAAAGCGGATATCGTAGCAGATAGCTACGCCGATGCTGCACAGCTCTGTCTGGATTACAGTGGATTTATTGCCGGAGTTGAGCGTGCTGGATTCCCGGATTTTTAATCCTCCGGGCAGGTCCACATCAAAAAGGTGCGCCTTTCTGTGTCTTCCCAGTAGTCTTCCGCCCGGATCAAAAACGAAACTTGTGTTGTAAATGCACCCGTTTTCCTTTTCAGGAACAGAACCGCCGACAATATAGACTTGATTTTCTTTGGCAGTTAAAGAAAGCATTTTCAAAGACGGGCCGCCCGGATAGCTTTCCGCGTATTCCGGAAACAACTCCGCCCTATAGGGGCAGTTAAACATTTCCGGCAAAACAACCATCTGAGCGCCGTTTTTCACAGCCTCAGCGATCATCAGCCTGGCTTTAGACAGGTTTTCTTCTTTTTCTTTTTCTACCTTCATCTGGCAGCAGGCCAGCTTGAAAACGTCACTCAATAATTTTATCTCCTTAGCAATAGTGTTATGAGTAATTACTCTGATCTTTTCATAAAGTGAACCTGGTTTAGCACGGTATTGTCACCGCTCACTCCGGCGCTTAAGTCCCGGCATGCGGCATGGCTAATTACTTGATAATATTAATTAAGAAGTGGACAGAACTCATCTCTTCCGTAAGTTTTTTAAGGCTTAAGCTTGTTTGATCAAGTTCCGGCTGAAGCTTTTTTAATTCTTCCTGAAGAGCGCTGTTTCCTTCATTTGCCCCCCCGGAATTATCCATCTGAGCTGTTATTTCTCCCTTTTCCTGCTGGAGTTTTTCTTCCCGCCCCTGCAAGATGAGGTATTCTTCAGTTATATCCTGTTCTTCCTGCTGTTTGCCCGAAATTTTTCCTAATGATTCTATTCCTTTCAGCGCCTCAGACGCTTTGTTAACAGGGACTGTCAGTTCCAACTGTGTAACATTGTTCTGGCCGGTTCTAGGTTTCAACCCGCCGCCCAGTTTGTTGGCGAGTGTATTTAACCCGGCAATTGTTTCTTGCCTCTGATCTGCCTTCAGTGTCAGGCTGATCCTGCTGACCACCCTTTTTTGCCGATTGTCCTGGGCGCTTCCAAGAGCGGGAATATTCTTAGCCGTAGTGGAAGCCGAATCGCTGCTTTCCCCGGTCCGGTTGTTTTCTCCGACAGTTGATTGATATAACTGTGCTTGTTCGTTATTCTCCGGAGGGGATTCTGTTTTCAAAGCGGGCGCTTCCCCGGCGGTCTTTGGGGCGCCTGTTACAGGCGCTTTCTGAGCAGGCAGGGGGGCGGAACGCGAAAGCTTAAGAGCTTCGTTTTTTTCAGGAGTTGTTTTTTTGCTGAGTGATACACCGGGCCCCTGCCGGGTTGTTGAGCTGTAAATCAGCGAAGAAATTCCTAAAACGAGGACCAGGACAGCGGCCAGGGTGATACCGGCACGCAGCCTTTCCCCGGGGAAAAACCACTTAACAGACCTTTTCTGTTTTTTAAGTCCGTCTTCAGTCGTTATTTTTGCGGAGACCTGAGTCCAGAAATCTTTCGGCGCGGAAATTTCCGGCAGATCATGAATCAATTCCATGGAAGCCTGCAGCCTGGCTAACTCATACCGGCAGTCCGGACAGGAGTTTAAATGGCCTTCCAGGAGGCCTTTTTGAGAGGATTTAAGCTTGCCGTCGAGATAACCGGAAAACATTTTTTTTGCCTTCGAGCACTTCATGCATAGTTTCCTCCTACCTTTTTGACGTCCCGGGCAGTGAAAAAGTTCCCAGGATAACCTCCGCCTTTCGTTTGAAAGCCGCCCTGGAGCGGCTTAGACGGGATTTTACAGTTCCTGCGGAACATTTCAGAGCAGATGCAATTTCCTCATATGATAGACCCTGAACCTCCCGCATGATCAGCACCAGCCTGTATTCATCCGGAAGGGCGTTTAAACATTCCTGAACAGCTTCCTTTAACTCAAGCTGTTCAAGTTTGTTCTCCGGGCAATCGGCTTCTGTTTCGGAAAAAGGCAGCCCGCCCGAAGAAGCGGCAATTTCATCCAAAGATATTTTAGGGCGCCTGTTTTTTTTGCGTAACTCGTCACGGCAAATATTGACCGCAATATGGTAAATCCAGGTGGAGAAACTGCATTTCCGGTGAAAGTCAGACAGGGAATGATATACTCTAATAAAAGTCTCCTGCGCCAGGTCGCCGGCATCGGTCCAATTTCCCACCATCCGGTAGGCCAAGGAGATTACTTTATTTTCGTATCGGTGAACAAGTTCTTCGAAGGCGCTTAAATCTCCTGACTTGCTTCTGATTACTAAATCGTCATCATCCAGCCCGATTCACTCCCGTTAAGAAAAACGCCAAACAATCCTTTATAGAATCGTTTTCATGTCTTAACAATAAAACTTTATTACTGTATAATCAAGTTAGTTTTGACTTTTCCAGGAACAGGGAAAAGCTTTTCAAGTGTTCAGGTGGTTTTTAAAGCATGAGTTTGAGATTTATTTTAGGGCGGGCCGGAACAGGCAAAACATATACCTGTTTAAAAGAGATACAGGATCAGATCAATAAAGAGCCCGATAATTCTTTTCCTCTTCTATTACTTGTGCCGGAACAGGTTACCTTTCAGATGGAAGTTTCCCTGCTTGCCGGCTTAAAAGGCACATACAGGGCTCAGGCGCTCAGCTTCCGCCGGCTGGCCTGGCATATATTAAGTGAAACAGGCGGGATATCCCGTATTCCTGTCAGTGAACTTGGGAAACAAATGATCCTCCGCAAGCTTCTGATGGAGAAGCGCAAAGAGTTAAACGTCTTTCAACAATTAACCAATTATCCCGGGTTTATTCAAAACCTTTCGGAGGCTATTTCCGAGGCAAAACAGTATGGTCTGAAAGGAACGCATTTGTCTGATTTGACAGCCTGTTTTGCTGAAAAAGAAAGCATCCTTTCCGGTAAGTTGAAAGACCTCGCCCTGTTGCTGTCCTGTTATGACAGTTATCTTGGGGAACGGTATTTAGACCCCGACTGCTACCTGGATTTGCTTGCCGGGAAAATTGGTTTTTCCCGTTTTGCGCAGGGGAGCGAGGTCTGGATTGATTGTTTTGCGGGCTTCAATTCTCAGGAATACAAGGTGATCGGTGAGTTGCTTAAAGCTGCCCGAAGGGTCAGCGTCACGCTCTGCCTGGACGGCCGGGTGGCAGCAGACGCTCTGGAGGAAAACGATGTTTTTTACCCCGCGCTGGAGGTTCTTGAAAAAATAAAGGCAATTGCCGGCCAATATGGAATTGCTGTGGAACCGCCTCTCCGCCTGGATAACGAGCTGCCGCCCCGCTTTAAGGATACTCCCTGTCTGGCGCATCTTGAAAAATGTTTCTTTGCTCAGGCTGGCGGGCAGGCCGATGACCGGGCTGAAGGCGTAAAACTGGTTGCCGCGGCTAACCGCCATGCTGAAGTTGAAGGCGCCGCCCGTGAGATAATCCATCTTTGCCGGGAGAAAGGTTACCGGCGGAAAGATATTTCGGTTGTCCTGCGCAAAGTTGAGACATACCGTCCTTTAATAGACACAGTTTTTAGCGATTATGGAATTCCTTTCTTTATTGACGTTAAACGCGAGGTTGGGCATCATCCTTTGGTGGCCTTGATTAAGGCGGCGCTGGAGGTCCTTACAACCGGGTGGAATTACGATTCCGTATTCGGTTATTTAAAAACCGGCCTTACATCTGTCAGCCAGGATGACATTGATATACTGGAAAATTATGTGCTTGCCCATGGAATTAAAGGTTCGCGGTGGACAGATTCCGAAGACTGGCAGTATGTACGCAGATATACGGCTGGCGGGGAAGAAATTGCTGATTCCGCGGAAACGAATAAACTGGCCGAAATAAACCGGATCAGGCGGGCGGCGGTAAGGGAAATTGCCGGTTTTCAGGCTGCCGTTGCTCAATCCTCCACGGTTAGGGAAATAACAACTGCATTGTTTGAATTAATTACCGGCCTCAATGTGTTTGAACAACTAAACCTTTTTTCCGGGAAGGCAAGGAAGGATGGCAGCCCGGACGCAGCACAGGAACATACGCAGATCTGGAATGCAATGATAGAACTTTTTGACCAGCTTGTAGAAACTCTTGGCGACGAACGTGTTACAATCGGGGATTATCTAAAGATAATCCTGACGGGGCTGGAAGGAATCCGTTTGGGGCTGATTCCTCCCGGGTTGGATCAGGTCTTGATCGCTTCCCTGGAACGTTCACGAAACCCAAATGTTAAAGCCTGTTTCGTTCTGGGTGTTAACGATGGTCTTTTGCCCGCACGCAGCGAACAAAAAGGTTTATTTACTGATTTTGAGCGGGAAAATATAGAAGCGGCCGGGGTTCTCTTGAGTCCCTCGGGGCGCAGGCTCCTTTTCAATGAACAGTTTCTTGTTTACATTGCCCTTACAAGAAGCAGCGAATTTTTATGGGTCAGCTATGCTTTATCCGATCAGGAAGGGTATGCCCTGGCTCCTTCGCCGGTAATTCAGCGGTTGAAAAAGATATTTCCGGGCCTCGCGGAAGTTTTTCTGCCCGTTTACCCGCCGGGCGGCGAAGATGGGGATCTGCACTATGTGGCCGGTGCAGAGCGAACCCTGACTTACCTGGCGGTACAGCTAAGAGAATGCAGGTCTTCAGGCAACCTTGAGCCTCTTTGGCGCTCGGTTTACAACTGGTTTATCAAACAGCCTCTTTACAGAGACAGGTGTGAGAATGCTTTTTCAGGATTGTTTTATAAAAATAACGAAGGACCGCTGAAGAAAGAATTAAGCCTCTCTCTGTTCGGCAACCCTTTAGTGACCGGCGTATCAAGGTTGGAACGTTATTACTCCTGTCCTTTCGCCCATTTTTTAACTTACGGGTTAAAATTGAAAGAAAGGGCTGTTTTTAAACTGGAAAGGCCTGATCTGGGAGAGTTTTACCATACCTGCCTTAAACTTCTTGTTGAGAAATCACTTCAAGGCAAACAGGACTTAAAGAACCTGGACAGTGAGCAGTGCAAACAAATTGCAGGCGGGATAGTTTCCGAGGTCGCTCCTACGCTAAGGGATGAAATACTTTTAAGTTCTTCGCGCTACCGCTATTTAACCACCCGCCTTCAAAGAACTGTGGAAAGGGCGATTTATTCCCTTTCCATGCACGCCGGCCGGAGCGCTTTTAAACCTGCCGCCGCGGAGATATCCTTTGGCCGGCTTGGGCAATTTCCTGCCCTTGAACTGCCTGTTTCCGGGGATTTAAAAATGGAACTCCACGGACGGATTGACCGGATAGACACTGCCGAATGGGGAACCAGTCACTACTTGCGTGTGGTTGACTACAAATCAAGTCCTGTCGATCTGAACCTTGTTAAAATTTTTTGCGGGCTTCAGCTTCAGCTTTTAATTTACCTCGATGCGGCGATTCACTTTGCGGGCTGCCTGATTGGCGTCGAGGCTTTGCCGGCGGGAGCCTTCTACTTTAATGTATCTGATCCTGTAACAGCTGTTTCCAAACGGCCGGAGCCGGGAGAAATTGAAACACTGACAGCAAAAAAACTGAAAATGAGGGGTTTAGTCCTGGCCGAACCCGGTGTAATCCAGTTGATGGACAACCAGGTAAAGGGTTTGTCAGATCTTATTCCCGCCGGTCTCAAAAAAGACGGAGGCCTTTACAATAGCCCAAGTTTGGTTACTATAAAACAACTGACTGCCCTGCGCGATTTTTTAAGAAAACTTGCTGCGGCTGCCGGGAAAAAAATCCTGGGCGGCTCGGCGGAAATAAAACCTTACCGTTATAAAACCCAGACGGCCTGCGCCTATTGCGAATACAAGCCGGTCTGCTTATTTGATCCTTTATTGCCTGAAAACAAATACCGGTGGATCCCGGCTCTTGCCAGAGAATATATCTGGAAACTATTGAGTAAAGGAAGCTAAAAATGGGTCAGATCTTAAAACCTTCGCCCCTCATTAAATGGGCGGGAGGTAAAGGCCGGCTTATTTCTCAGATCGAGCCTTTTCTTCCCAGGCACCCGATAAAACTTTAAGAGTTGTCCGCCAGGCTCTGGCTTTTGCTGTCTGAACAGCCAAAGCTGCGATAGTTAAAATAAAATTAGGAAAGGAAGATATCCAATGTCAGTTGTTAAATGGATGTGCGCTCCTTCACGGATTAGTGAATCAGTTGCTTTATCAGACCGGCTTGACCGGCTTTTTGACGGTTCTACGGTTTTCGAGAACGCCCAGCCGTTAACTGTCCGGGTACGCGGCGTGATGATCCTTGAAAAATATGATTGGCTGCCCTGGGATAAAAACGACGTCGCCATAGTTACTACATCGCAGTTTGGAAATGAACCGCCTGTTCAACGCCTCCATTTTTTGCAGCAAAATGTTGAGAAGGGCTGGCAGGGAGATTTCTTCAATGATGTAGTTCTGACAATTCGGGATTTTAATGTGGAAAAAAATATGTTAACCCTCAGAATCCAGGTCTATGATATGGATGGCATTGATCAGGGCTTTATTGAGTCGGTTAACAATGTGTCTAAAAGCGTCGCCGTAACTTTCCCTCACCTTTCGCCATATGCGGCTTCCGTTTCTTTTGCATCCTCAGCGCTTTTAAAACTGGTTGAAAATATCAACAACCATGATCAAATAATTGACGAGCGTTTGACGTTGGAAGTAGTAGAACCGGAAAAAGGACATAAGCTACTGCAGCCCGGCTATTTTGTTTGTTTTAATAAACCTGTCGGTGAAGGATTGTCGCTGAACAACAACCTGACTGTTTTGAACCCCGATCAGACTGTTTTCGAAGGAGCCAGTTACGCCGTGCTGGAAGTTGAACGGGAATATCACGGCCAGCCTTTACTGGAAATTGACCAGAAAGCCGCCAAGCTGATCGCCGAGCTTAACGGCAAGGGCCAAAGCGGAAAGGCGGCGCTGGATTTTTTAAGGGATACCATAGATTATTACAGCAAATTTAAAAAGTTGGAACGTATTCGTGAACTGAAGGGTAAAGAGAAATTGACCGATCCGGAGCGGAAACTTCTTCAGGAGCTTGCCGGTGATACGGAACTGGCGCCTTTTTTAGCCGGTATCATCAATTAAGTTGTAAAAATAAGTTGTAAAAAGGGGATATGCAGTTTGTCCGCCGGTATTAACTGGACTGAAGAGCAAAAACTTGCTATAAATACAACCGGCTGCAATATACTGGTTTCGGCCTCGGCCGGGACAGGTAAAACTTCGGTCTTAGTCGGACGGATTATCAATCTGGTTACCAATCCGGAAAACCCCGTTGATCTGGACCGCCTGCTGGTCGTCACATTTACAAATGCCGCCGCTGCCGAGATGCGCGGCAGAATAAGCCAGGCATTGGCTGACGAGCTTGACAGGAAGCCTTTTTCTCGGCGTCTGCGGCGTCAGCTGCAGTTGCTCAACAGAGCTTCAATAGGCACCATCCATTCCTTTTGCCTTGATCTGATCAGGCAAAACTTCTTTAGAATAGGGCTTGATCCTGAAATACGCGTGCTTGGGGAGGATGAGGCAGCTCTGCTAAGGGCGGCAACCTGCGATGAGTTGTTTGAATTACGCTATGATCGCCAGGAAAATTCGACCTTTATCGATCTGGTCGACTGCTACGGAGGTTCACGGGATGATAGTGAGCTTCAGGATTTGGTAATCCGCCTGTACGATTTTGCCAGGAGCACACCCGGCCCGCGGCAATGGCTGGAATCAGCCGCAAAAAGCTTTTGTCCTTCTGCGTATTCCGATCTGGAAAACCTCCCCTGGATAAATGTTTTAAAAAAATATCTGTCCTGCCGCCTTAAAACAATTCTTCAGCTTGCGGCAAGAGCGTCAGAATTAAGCTTGAAGAAAGACGGCCCTCACGTGTATTTCGACGCCTTGCAGGATGATTTAGATAAAATTAATAAACTTATCCGCTGCTGCAGCCTTTCTTGGAGAGAGCTGCACGAGGCTTTTCAGGAGATTCGCTTCCTGCCTTTCAGTCGCGCCGGCAAGGATGTCAGTGAGGAATTGAAGAAACAGGTCCAAGTTTTGCGGGAGAGTGTGAAAAGAAATTTAAAGAGTTTGGCCGAGGAGTTCTTCTCACGGAAACCGGGCGAATATTTTTCCGAACTGGAAACTGTAGCTCCTTTGGTCGGCGAGCTGGTTGAACTGGTTTTGGATTTCGATAAAATGTTCCGGCAGGTTAAAAAAGCACAGAGTGTTGTTGACTTTAGCGACCTGGAGCAGTATGCCCTCCAAATTTTAAGCTCTCAGGCTGATCAGCCGGGAGATCTGATTCCCTCTGAAGCTGCCCGGAAGCTGCAGGAGCGTTATGACTATGTGCTGGTAGACGAGTACCAGGATATCAATGAGGTCCAGGACGCTATTTTAAGTCTGGTTTCCCGTCAGGACGGCGGAGAATCAAATCTGTTTATGGTCGGCGATGTAAAACAGAGCATATACAGATTCAGGCTGGCTGAACCAGGGCTTTTTCAGACCCGGCAAAATTCATTTATATCTTTAGAAAGCCCGACTGAGCAGTTGAAAAACTATAATCCGGGGGTAACCTTCTGCTTAACAAATAACATGCGGAGTACAAAGAACATAATTGATGGCGTAAACTTTATTTTTACGCTGTTGATGACACCAGGGATCGGGGAAATCGATTACAGTAAAAGCCCGCTCAAATTTAGCACAGACCGTCCGCCTGAAAAGTTAAAAACGTTTTTTTCGAACGACGCTATAGAATTTCATTTGATTAATTCCAACCGCAGTTCCGTTGAACCGCCTGAAGACGAAGATTTACTGGAAACAAACGGGGAAAGCCCTGCCGGGGAATCCTTTGAGGGATTTGAGGGATTTGAGGGATTTGAAGTAATGCAGATTGAAGCAAGGTATGTTGCCGGCAGGATTAAGGAAATTATCGCTGAGGCAAGACGGGAAGGAAAAAATTTATCATACAGAGATATGGCTGTTCTGATGCGAAGTACCGTTCAGACAGCGGGAATATTCCTTGAAGAATTTAACGCGGCCGGTATTCCGGCCTATGCAGAGTCGGCCACAGGTTATTTCCAGGCATCCGAAGTAAAGACAATTATCTCCCTGCTTTCTATAATAGATAACCCAAGGCAGGATATACCTTTAGCCGGTGTTTTAAGATCCCCTCTTGCCGGAATCGGGGTTGATGGAATGGCTAAAATACGCCTTTGCCAGAAAGAAGGCGATTTTTACGACGCCGTGTTGACAGCCGCCGGTATGCCTTCCGGCGAATTAACCGGCAGGCTGGCCGATTTTATATCCATGCTTGAACACTGGCGCACCATGTCGCGCCAGTGCCGTCTGCCCGATCTAATCCATGATATATACCGGAAAACGGGGTACTACGATTATGCCGGCGGACTGCCGGGGGGAGACCAGCGCCAGGCTAACCTGCGTGCGCTTTATGACAGAGCCTGCCAGTATGAAGGAACTGTTTTTCGGGGGTTATACAGTTTTCTTAAATATATTGAGCGTCTCCAGCAGAACAACCGCGATCTTGGTTCGGCTAGAGTGCTTGGAGAAAACGAAGATGTAGTAAGAATAATGAGCATACACAAAAGCAAGGGCCTGGAGTTTCCCGTCGTATTCCTGGCAGGTTTGAACAGGCCCTTTAATTTCCAGGATTTGAACAGGAATATCCTTCTTCATAAGAAACTCGGCATCGGCCCGCAGATCGTCAACGTAGCCGGCCGGTACAGTTACCCCACATTGCCAAAACTGGCCTTGAAAGCAGCCCTTAAAATGGAAACCATAGCCGAGGAACTGCGTATCCTGTATGTTGCTATGACACGCGCCCGTGAAAAGCTTATTTTAATTGGCAGTGTCGCCAATCTCCAAAAAGAGGTTTTAAAATGGTCCAACGTTGTTGATTTTAAGGAAAAACAGGCTTTTGAACCATATTTGATTTCCGCCGGGTCTTTTCTTGATCTGCTGGGAGTTGCCCTAATCAGGCGCCATGATGCGGAAAATCTTCGTCAAGCTGCGGGCCTTAACCTGGATTTGAATACTTTTAACGATATCTCCCGCTGGGAAGTAAAAATTAGCAGCGGTGATTATAATACACCGGCGGCGGAAGAGGCGTTGCCTCTACAGGTTGCCGGGATACTGGACAAGGTACATAAACTCGAACCCCTGGACGGGGAAAGCGAAAATAAAGATAAGATTGAACATCTGCTTGGCTGGAGTTATCCTTTTAACTGCCTCTCTGTTAAACCGGCAAAAATAACCGTTACGGGACTTAAGGAACACTCATTGCGTAATGATGAGGACGATTCGCAGTTTCTTTACCAGGCGGAGAAAACAGGAGATGGTAAGAGCGCCAGGCGGCCGAACTTCTTGCAAAAAACGAGACTCCTGACCGGCGCGGAGAAGGGAAGCGCCATACATCTGTTTATGCGGCATCTAAACCTGGATGAAGAGTTAACAGAAAAAATCATCTGTGAGCAAATTGCCGATCTGCAGAAACGGGAGATTCTCTCTGAGAGCCAGGCAGGCGTCATAAGGCCGGATCATATTCTTGCCTTCTTCAAATCTCCGCTTGGCGAAAGAATGCTTTCAGCCAAAAAAATATACCGGGAAACTCCTTTTCTTATTGCTGTGCCTGCCAATGAAATCTATCCCTGCTCCGTTGAAAGGGATTCACTGTCCGAAAAAAGCCCGGCCGTATCCCAGGTCTTTATTGATCAGACGGTTGTAGTTCAGGGTATCATTGACTGCCTCCTGGAGGAAGAGGGGGGACTTGTGGTTATTGATTTCAAAACAGATTACATAAGCCCCGGCAATTGGAATGCGATGGAATTACTGGCGGGGCGCTACCATATTCAGGTTGAAATGTATGCCAGGGCCGCCCAATCTGTTCTGACGCTGCCCGTCAAAGAAAAATATTTATATTTTTTTGGCGCGGGAGCATACAGGCTGTAGGTACTTTTATGTATAGCCGCGGAAATAATAAATAATAAATAGTAACTATTCAGGCTGTTAGGCTGTAGGCAATTAGGCTGTAGGCTGTAGGCTGTAGGCTGTTAGGCTGTAGGCTGTAGGAGGAAATTATGCGTGACCATACGAAGCTCAGAGCGTTTGAACTGGCCGACGAAGTGGCGGTTTTGATCTATCGGGCAACCAGAGGGTTTCCCAAGGAGGAGATCTATGGACTGACTTCCCAGATGCGAAGAGCGGCGGTTTCGGTGCCGTCAAACATCGTTGAGGGATGTGCACGCGAGAGTCAGACAGAATACCTTCGCTTTCTTGAAATAGC
>DFZT01000082.1 GCA_002382755.1 Firmicutes bacterium UBA4049
CCCCGCCCTGGCGGGCACCCCTCCAAAGGAGGGGATTTATTTTGTGTCTCTCTGTTATTCTGTGTCTCTCTGCTAACCTCAGCATTTCCTGATGTCATTTCTATGGATAACATTTTAGGATCTATTTTATATTTCCTCCAATTCTTTCCTCAATCTCTTCAATTCTCCATTGAGCGCAACCTGTATTGTATATTGAACTGCTTTTCACCGGCGCTTTTTCGGATACAAAAGCAGGCGATGTAAATATGAAACGAAGCTCATCAATTTGGTCAAACTGTTTCTTCAAAACTTGATATGCGTATATAGAAAAACAAGCGGCGGCAATTGAAAGGCGGCTGCCCTTTTCGATTGTGACCGTCAAGTCATCTTTCACGGCTTTTGTTATATTATCAAAAATCTCCAAAGTACGCTCCTTTAATGTTCATATGTTATTTTGTATCGTATTGTGCTGTCCTGAAGTTCTGGAACCAACTCCATAATATATCCGAAATCAACACCGAGAATAGCGCATACTTTTATCAAGACCCCCATGCGAGAACTTAACTATTTTGGTCGAGCTTAATCCGGCTGCTACCTGCAAATCCTTCTTTTTCATGTCTCTGTCAATAAAGAGCTTCAATAAGTTTTTACAACTTACTCTCATAATTCGGCGCCTATTTTGTAAGTTTCAACTTATTATACCAATATTTGCATGCATTTTACATTATATTTTACGCATTTATAAGGATTCAGTTTATATTTATTCGACATTAAAGTAGATTTAAAGATATTCGTGCAGTTACCTCAGTCAACCTGTGGCAGTATATGTCGCTGCTTCTCCGGGATCCGCTCCTCCCTGCCTTTCGCCTAACCACAGACTAGACCCCGGCGTACTTCATAATCTTAAAAATAAAAATGTTGGATTTTATATATTATTTGGACATAAAAAACCCTCATTGGATTATGAGGGCAAAAAGTCTTGGTGCGGGCGGCGAGAGTTGAACTCGCACGGGTATTCCCCACTGGATCCTAAGTCCAGCGCGTCTGCCATTCCGCCACGCCCGCCTATTTAAAAATATATCTTATGAATAGTCTACTATGACGCAATCTTTTGTGTCAAGGAACCGTCCCGAAACGCATATAGCAAAAAGTTTTACACAATCTTTTTCTTGAACCTCAGTGTGCTTAAAGTTACAAGCACTACAGAAAAGATCAGCAGCGCGATAACCTGTGGATACAGGTACTCGATACCGATGCCTTTTAACACTATTCCCCTGATTATTGTCAGGTAAAATGTCAGGGGAATTAAATCGCCGATATACTGGATGATCAGCGGCATTGCCTCCCTGGGGAACATAAAACCCGACAAAAGTATGCTGGGCAGGATCACAAAAAACGACATCTGGATGGCCTGCATCTGAGTTTTGGCCATTGTTGAGATGAATATACCCAAACCCAGGCTGGCTGTGATAAAAAACAGCGTCAGTATATACAGTTCCAAAAGACTCCCACGCACAGGCACTTTGAAGACAAGCGCCCCAACCAGCAAAGCCACTGTAATTTGAATATAGCCAAGGGCAATATAGGGAATTATTTTGCCTAGCATCAGCTCGTAAGATCTCACCGGAGTAACGATAAGCTGTTCCAGGGTACCCTTTTCACGTTCGCGCACTATCCCCATCGAAGTCATTAAAACCATGGTCATGGTGACAATAATTCCTAAAATAGCAGGAACCATGAAAAAGGCCGTGATCCCGTCCGGATTGTACCAGGGCCGTACTCTGATATCATACGGCATATTTTTCAGGTTTGTTTTTTGAATAATAATTTTTTGAGATTTCAACAGCCCTATGGAGCTTGCCACTGCAACAGCCGATGTGGCAACCATACTGTCCGTTGCGTCTACAATTACCTGTACCTGGGCTGTCTGTCCCTTGCGCAGGTTTTGAGCAAAATCTGGCGGGAAAATTATGCCGGCTTTCGCCTCGCTGCTGTCGATCATTTTAGTCAGGTCACTGTATCCTTTTGCCCGGCAGGTTATGTCGAAATAGCCGGAAGCTCTGAATGAATCCAGCAAATCCCTGCTTTCATATGATAAAGACTGATCAAAGACAACCGTAGGGATATGTTTGACCTCCGTTTGAATGGCAAATCCGAATATAAGCAGCTGGACCAGCGGGAGGGCAAAAACCATAGCCAGAGTCAGCCTGTCCCGTTTGATATGTAAAAATTCTTTTTTTAAAATAGCCAGCATTCTATTCATCCGGGCTACCCCGCTTTTTTCTTCATTCTTGACAAGTAAATAAAAATATCTTCTAAAGAAGGTTTTATTTTTTTTGCCTCTGCATTTATTAACTTGTTAAACGGTTCCAGGGAGCTTTCCGAATCCAGCAGTATATGAAGCAGGGAACCGTGAATAGTGCACTCCCTTACATACGGTATTTTTTCTATTTCCTGTATTTTAGACATGGCATCCGGGTATTCCAGTTCGACCAGGCAGCCTTTGATGACACTATTTCTAAGGTTATCCGGGGTATCATTTGCAATCAGGCTTCCTTCGGAAATAAAAGCTATATTATTGCACCGTTCGGCTTCATCCATAAAATGAGTGGTTACCATAACTGTCACACCTTCGTTAGCCAACCTTTGAATAATTTTAAAAAACATTCTCCTGCTGGTCGGGCTTATGCCGCTTGTAGGCTCATCCAAAAATAAAATTTGGGGGTGTGAGATCAATGCGCACCCCAGCGCCAGCCTTTGTTTGAAACCGCCGCTTAAACCCGCGGCCAATTCATTTTCCCTGCCCTCAAGAAGGGACATCCCGATCATTTCCGCGATCCTCTTTTTTCTTACAGAATAGGGAATGCTGTACATGCCCGAATAAAATTCAAGGTTTTCATAAACGGTAAGATCGTCGTACAGACTGTATTTTTGAGACATGTAACCGATCTTCGATTTTATTTCCTCTGACTGCTTGGCAATATCATACCCCAGTACAGTACCGGAGCCGGAAGTGGGTTCTAAAATTCCGCACAGCATCCTAATCGCGGTTGATTTTCCCGAACCGTTGGGACCTAAAAAACCAAAAACTTCCCCCTGTTTGATCTTTAAGGTAAGCTTATCAACGGCCGTAAAAGATCCGAACATCTTGGTAAGATTGTCTGTTGTTACAACATGCTCCACTAGTGTTTAATCCTTACCCTTTCCCTCCCCGGTCAGGGAAACAAACACATCCTCGATCGTAGGCGCCGCTTCGCTAAACTGCAGTATTTCTATGTTATCCGCCGACAGCCTTTCCTCAATAAAATCCCTGGCCAGGTTAAAATCACGGACCAGAATGTGATATTTATCGCCGAAAAATCCCGCGTCAACTATTTCATTACACTCGTTAAAGAAATCAATCTCTTTTGCGCTGGTTTTCAGTTCAATTATTTTATAAGGAAAATTCTTTTTCAAATTGACCGGCGTGTCAACCATTAAAAAGTTCCCTTCGCTCATAAAGGCGACCCTGGTGCAAAGTTCCGCCTCATCCATGTACGGGGTGGAAACAATTATCGTGATGCCTTCTTTGTTCTGCTCGTAGAGGATTTTCCAAAATTCTTTGCGGAATACCGGATCAACCCCGTAGGTCGGCTCATCAAGAATCAAAACATCCGGCTTGGTGATCAGGGAACAGCTCAAAGCCAGTTTCTGCTTCATCCCCCCGGAAAGATTATCCGCCAGGCGCGACTTGAAATCCGTCAAGCCTGCCAGTTCCAATATTTCTTCCGTACGCCGGGCAATTGTTTTTTTATCCAGATTATATAAAGAAGCGAAGAAATACATATTTTCAATGACCGTCAGATCACCGTAAAGGCTGAATCTCTGGGGCATATAACCAAATATCGCCCCTTTGTTGTCCCAGGTCGCTTTTCCGCCGGTAGGAGTGACAATATTGCACAGCATTCTGATCAAGGTTGTTTTGCCGGCCCCGTCAGGGCCAATCAAGCCGAATATTTCACCTTTATTGACCTTCAGACTTATATTGTTAACCGCGGTCAGGCTGCCGAATTTTTTGGTCAGTTCATTTACGGCAATCAAGCTTTCACACTTTCCGGCGTGAAAACAACGTCCGCCGGCATACCGGGCTTTAAAACTCCGCTCTCGTTATTCACCTTTATCTTAACGCCAAAAACAACGTTAGTCCTTTCCTGTTTGGTCTGGATAGTTTTGGGTGTAAATTCTCCCCGGTCGCTTATTTCCTCAATAACACCGCTATATTCACCCGCGCTTCCGCTGACGGTAAATTTAACTTTCTGGTCCAATTTTATTTTGGGCAGGTCATCAGTTGATATATAAACCTTAATCCACATATCATTAAGGTTTGCAATAACGGCAAGAGGAACTCCGGCTTGAACAAACTCCCCCTGCTCAAAATTTTTTGCCAGTGCAATTCCGTCAATCGGGCATGTTATCTTCGTATCTTCAAGCAGAGCCTCGGAGTATTTTAAAACAGCCTCGCTTCTTTCCAGTTCAGCTCTTGCCGCCTTGATTGCGTCCGGCCTGGAGCCTAATTGAAGCAGTTGCAGCTTCGAATTTGCCAGGTCAATCTGGTTCCGGAGCTGGCTTAAATGTATTTTTGCCTTTTCAATTTCGGACTCGGAAAGAGCGCCTTGCTCGTAGAGACTCTGGCTCCTTGCAAAATCTTTTTTTGCCTGGTCATAGTTTGTTTGGGCAATTTGAACACCGATTTTGGCGTCCTCTATTTCCTGATCCCTGGCGCCGGAAGTCAGATCGTCCAATTGCGCCTGCGCTTTTATAACTCCCAGGGCGTCCCGCTCTTTTTGAGCGACCAGGTCATTTCTGATTATCGTACCAATGAGTTGATTTTTTTTAACCGACTCTCCTTCGTTAATTGTTATACTTTGCAGCGTACCCGCCAGTTTTGAGCATAAATCAACCTGGGTTGCTTCGATTGTTCCCGTAGCGGTCAGTTCAGGTGTTTCTCGTAAGCTGCTTTGTTTTTCGTATCCCCAATAAGCAAGCGCCGCTGCAACGATAACAGCTAAAATAACAATCAGCTGTTTTTTGCCCATTTATTGAACTACCCCTCTTTGCTTACAAATAGTTAATTAAATAAAACCAGGCGATTAAGCCTGGTCTCCCGGTTGTACAGTTTTGAGGATCGATTACACATCGCCTTAAATACTGATAACTAATACAAGGATATCCTAAGCAGCCTTTTCCGTCAATACTGTTAATGCCGTATACGCTTCATTCTGTTTATAGAATAATAAAAACCGGACTAAAACTGAAAAAATTATCAGCACCGGT
This sequence comes from Firmicutes bacterium UBA4049, assembly GCA_002382755.1. Classification (GTDB taxonomy): domain Bacteria; phylum Bacillota; class Desulfotomaculia; order Desulfotomaculales; family Nap2-2B; genus 46-80. The sequence continues at coordinate 5,293 of DFZT01000082.1, forward strand.
TTAAGAAAAGGGGTCTTTTTAACTTATAATTTTTGGTGAGCCATCGGGGACTCGAACCCCGGACACCCTGATTAAAAGTCAGGTGCTCTACCAGCTGAGCTAATGGCTCACATAGGTTAAACCGTTTTTTACAAATTGGCTGGGGCGGCTGGATTCGAACCAACGAAATAGCGGATCCAAAGTCCGCTGCCTTACCGCTTGGCTACGCCCCAGTTTGGGGTGGAAGATGGGATTTGAACCCACGACCCCCAGAGCCACAATCTGGTGCTCTAACCATCTGAGCTACATCCACCATAATAAAAAAGATCAAAAGACCTTTTGAAACAAAAAAAAGTATACCACATAGCCCGGGAGAAAACAAGAACCAATCAGGATTCTTAAAAAAGGATTTACTTTAGCGCAGCTCAGTCTTTACGGATAAAATTTCGGCTTTCCCCATACGCTCAACAAATCCTTCCACAGAAGATAAAATTCTGTTTACGTGAGCGCTGTCATTGCTGACCGTAACCACGGCCAATAGTGAAATCTGCCACCTGTCCTGTTCGCCAACCTCGGCTGCGGATACATTAAAACGTGATTTTATTTGATCAATAATACTCTTCAACAGCCTGCGTTTATCCTTTAAAGAGCCAGACTGGCTGAAAAAAAGCTCAAGAGTAAGAAGTCCGATAATCAACAACTATTCATCCGATCTAAAAAATTTTATTGTAATCACTCTGAAAATTAACCTATCCTTAAAAATTAACTTGCATTCAAGAGTGCTTACCTGTCTATAAATTAGGACGTCGTTATTCATAAGTGAGCGATTTTGCGAAGTGCAGCTGCAGCGTCCCGGTGAAGCTTCGGGTACAGGGCCGCGATGCGAAACCAGCGGCACACTTTATGTTTTCTAATAGTAAAAGTGTTAATCTCAGTCAATAGTATTTCTTTATTTGCGTCCTACCTGCCGCCTTTGCAGCATCGCTTGGCCCTGTCCGGAGCAAGCCGTTTGACGGCGCCGGCACGAAGCATTTAGCGAACGGTGAATACGGCGGCCTACCCTATCCTCAAAATAACTATCCTTAGGGAAGTTAACTGCCTGGCGCTCATGAAGTTTCTATCTTAATGGGCCTCTTTTTGGGCATTCCTGAACGCCTGGGATATT